>JAUNSV010000001.1 GCA_030539055.1 Eubacteriales bacterium
TCTGTTTGATCCTCTCTTCTTTGGTCATTTATCAATCTATGTATAATATCAAGAGCATCTCGTTCTTCATTATTTAGTAATAAGTCATCTCTTCTTGTTCCAGATTTATTAATATCTATTGCTGGAAATACTCTTCTCTCTTGCAATTTTCTATTAAGCACTAATTCCATATTTCCAGTTCCTTTAAATTCTTCATAAATAACATCATCCATGCGTGATCCTGTATCAATAAGTGCTGTTGCTAAAATAGTTAAAGATCCACCCTCTTTCATATTCCTAGCTGCACCAAAAAATCTTTTTGGCATATATAATGAAGCTGGATCAAGACCTCCACTTAGCGTTCTTCCAGATGGAGGTACAATCAAATTATAAGCTCTATTTAATCTTGTAATAGAATCGAGCAAAATTATTACATCCATTTTTTGTTCTACTAATCTTTTTGCTCTTTCTATAACCATTTCAGAAACTCTTTTATGTCTTTCTGGCTGCTCATCAAAAGTTGAAAATATAATATCCACTTGATCGCTTTTTACTTCCATTTTCATATCTGTTACTTCTTCTGGTCTTTCATCTATTAAAAGAATAATCAAATGCATATCACTATTGTATTTTATTATAGCCTTTGCAATCATCTTTAAGAGTGTAGTTTTTCCTGCCTTTGGAGGAGACACTATAAGTCCTCTTTGTCCTTTTCCTATAGGTGAAATCAAATCTAGCATACGAAGTGCTGTGATTTGCTTTTCAGATACCTTTTGCAATATAATTCTTTCATTTGGAAAAATAGGTGTTAGCTTTTCAAAAGATGGTCGATTTATAATTTGTTCTAGTGGAAATCCATTGACAGTATCAATTGATAAAATTGCAGGGAATTTTTCAGATTCACTTTTTATTTTTGATTTACCTTTTATGATATCTCCTGTTTTTAAATTATATTTTTTCAAAAAAGATATTGATACATATACATCATTTGGGCTTGGAAGAAAATTTTCTCCTCTAATAAAACCAAAATTATTCTCATTATTAATTTCTAATATACCAGATACTTCTTGAGAATTTTTTTCTTCATTATTCGGCTTAATATTATTATTTGCATTATTATTGATATTTTTCTTTAATTCATCATCATAAAGCTTAAGAAGTGTATCACAAATTTCTTCTTTATTTTTATTGCTCACTTTAATACCTTTCACTTTCGCTAATTCTTTTAATTCAATAAGTGGCAAAGACATTAATTTTTCTTTCATACAAGCTCCTTGTTTTTTCTTATATTTTTTAGTATAATGACCATCGGAGGACATATGCCAAAAATTTTGAAATTTTTCTTATATATATTCTTACCTTACATTGCTATCAATGGTGGTATTTTATTTTTTATTATACAAAAACCTACTATTACTATTTTAACAAGCGAGAGTAGTACATACAGTCAATCACAAATCAAATTTAATGTAAAATGTAATATTCCTCTTACTAAAGTAAGTGCTTCAATTGAGGGAAAAGATATGCCAATTACTAAAACAAATGGCAATTACAATGTAACTCCTGAAATCAATGGTTCTTTAGTTATTAGTTGCACAGCATTGAATGGTATAAAAACAAATGAATATTATCAAATAAATGCTTTTGATGATCAACCACCAACTATAGATGATTCTCAAACTTCTCTTACAGCAAGTGTTTTGACTTTAGTTGTTAGTGATGGTCAATCTGGTATTAATTTTGAAAATATTTTTGCAATAGACTCAACAAATAAAAAAGTATATCCAGATTATACAAATCAATCTACAGGCATAGTACAATTTAAAATGGAAACAAAAAGTTTAACAGTTCATATTGAAGATATATCGGGAAATTCTTTTGAAAAAACATATACTAATACAAAATAAGTAAAGAAAAAACATTATTATGATAATTTTTCTAGCTTCATTGTTGGAAATAAAAGCACATCTCTAATTGCTTGTGAATTAGTAAAAAGCATAACCATTCTATCTATTCCATAACCTATTCCACCAGTTGGTGGCATTCCTATCATTAAAGCATTTAAAAAATCCTCATCTATTTCATTTGCTTCTTCATCGCCAAGAGCTTTCAATTTTTCTTGTGCTTCAAATCTTTCTCTTTGATCAAGTGGGTCATTGAGTTCTGAATAAGCATTCGCCATTTCCCTGCCTAATATATATAATTCAAATCTTTCTACATAATTTTCATCATCACTTTTTTTCTTTGTAAGTGGAGATACTTCAATAGGGTGATCTATTATAAATGTAGGTTGAACAAGCTTATCCTCTACATATTTATCAAAAAGGAGTGATAGTATATCCCCTTTTTTGTGTCTTTTTTCATCAAATTCTATTTCATATTTTTTTGCTAATTGAAAAGCTTCTTCATCACTATGTATATCATTAAAATCTATTTGGGCATATTTATTTAGAGCTTCTTTCATACTCATCTTTTCAAAGGGTTTAGAAAAATCTAATTCTATATCACCATATTTTATATTAAGTGAACCACATACTTTTTCGCATACTCTTTTATATAAACTTTCTGTAAGCTCCATCATACCATTATAGTCTGTATACGCTTGATATAATTCTAATAATGTAAATTCTGGATTATGCCTTGTGTCTGTTCCCTCATTTCTAAACACTCTACCTATTTCATAAACTTTTTCAAAACCACCTACAATTAATCTCTTTAAATATAATTCCAATGAAATGCGTAATTTTATATCTTCATCAAGTGCGTTAAAATGAGTTTCAAAAGGTCTTGCATTTGCTCCACCAGCATTATGCACTAACATTGGAGTTTCTACTTCCATAAAATCTCTTTCTTCTAAAAAATCTCTAATTACTTTAATTATTTTTGATCGCTTTTTAAATGTATCTTTTACTTCTTCATTCATTATGAGATCTATATATCTTTGACGATATCTAAGATCTGTATCAGTCATTCCATGAAATTTTTCTGGTAGTACTTGCAAAGATTTAGATAATAATATTACTTCTTTTGCATGTATTGATATTTCTCCAGTTTTTGTTTTAAAAACAAAACCTTTTATACCTATAATATCACCTATATCAAATTTTTTAAAATCACTATATTGATCTTCTCCTATTTCATCTCTTGCTACATAAGCTTGAATATTACCATCTCTATCCGAGATATTGCAAAAAGAAGCCTTACCCATAATTCTTTTCAACATTAGTCTGCCAGCTACACTTACATCTTTATTTTCAAACAAAGAAAAAGAATCCTTTATTTCTTTAGTATGATTAGTAACATCATATTTAGTAATTAAAAAAGGATTCTTGCCTTTTTGTACAAGCTCATTGTATTTATCCATTCTTGCTTGTAAAATATGATTTAAATCTTCTGTAGTACTTACATTTGTATTGTTTTGATTATCCATTATCTTCTCTTTCAATTAGAAAATATTTATTTTGTTTTTATTTCTAATATTTTAAATTTAGCCTTTCCTTGAAGATTGTCTACTTCTACTTCTTCTCCAACTTTATGTCCAAGGAGAGCTTTTCCAAGTGGTGATTCATTGGAAATTTTACCATTTAAAGAATCTGCTTCTGTAGCACCAACAATTTTATATTCTAACTCTTCTTTATACTCTTCATCATATATTTTTACTTTTGTTCCAATAGAAACTCTTCCTTTTTGAATATCGCCTTTATCTACGACTTCTATATTTTTCAAAATAGCTTCTATCTCTGCAATGCGTGCTTCTATGTCTCTTTGTTCATCTTTTGCTGCATCATATTCTGCATTCTCAGATAAATCGCCTTGCTCTCTTGCTTCTTTTATTTTTTCAGCTACTTCAGCTCTTCTTTTTACTTTTAAATTATTTAATTCATCTTCGTATTTTTGTAAACCCTCTATGGTTATTACTCTCTTTTCTACCATTTTATTCCTCTTTCAATATTTTGTCCACATAATATACTAAACTTCATCTATTTTGTCAATTAATATTTTAATACTATCATAGTTAGTTTCGGAATTAATTTGTGATAATATAACTTTTCTATTTGTAAATCCTTTTAAATACCAAGCTATATGCTTTCTGATTTCTAAAAGAGCTACTCTTTCTCCTTTATATTTTATCATTAAGCTTAAATGTTCTAGTATTGTATCCTTTATCTCTTTTTTGCTTGGTCGTTTGGATATTTGCTTTCCCTCTATTTTTTCCAAACACTCTCTTATTAACCAAGGGTTCCCCATAATTCCTCTTGCAAGTGCTATTGCATCCACTTTAGAATAATTATACATTTCATTTGCTTTTTCTGCATCCCATATATCTCCATTGCCTATAACTGGTATATGTAATGCTTCTTTTACTTCTTTTATAATATCCCAATGTGCATTTCCAGAGTAATACTCATCTCTTGTGCGTGCGTGTATAGTTATAGCACTAGCTCCACACTCCTCACACATTTTAGCAAAAGGAAGTGCATTAATACTTTTTTTTGTAAATCCAAGTCGAATTTTTACTGTAATGGGTTTTTTTACCACTCTAACTAAAGTATCAATTATTCTTTTTGCATTTTCTGTATCTTTCATTAGGTAACTGCCCTCATGATTGTTTACTACCTTAGGTACTGGGCAACCCATATTTATATCTATAATATCAAAATTATCTTTATACTTATTTGCCATAGTAGACATAATAATAGGGTCATTACCAAAAAGTTGCAAAGCTATTGGTCTTTCTTCATCTACAGTTTGTAAAAGAATATTATTATGTTTATTATTATAAAAAAGTCCTTTTGCAGAAATTAATTCTGTGAATACTAAAGACGGATTAAATTTTTTACAAATCAATCTATATGGTAAATCTAATACTCCAGCCATTGGTGCAAGTACTATACTATTTTGTATTTCCACATTTCCTATTTTAAACATACATTCTATCTAATATTAATTTGCAAGCTCCATACATTCCAGCATCGTTACCAAGAGTTGCTACTTTTATTGGTGTTTTTTCTATTCGAAGAGTTGCCCATTCGTCTCTATACTTTTTAACTTTATCAATTAAAAAATCACCAGCTTTGCTAATACCACCACCTATTAAAAAAACTTCTGGGTCAATTATATTTGTCAAAATAGAAATAGCTAATCCTAATTTTTTTGACATATCATCTACTATTTCTGTTGCTATGGAATCTCCATTTTTTGCTTCATTAAATATATCTTTTACTTCTAATTTACTAATATCATAATTTCTTAATGTAGAATTTTCTTTTGTATTTTGTAATTTTTTTTTCGTTTTATATAATATCCCAGGGGATGCACAAAATTGTTCTAAGCAACCTAAAGATCCACAATTACAGTTATAATCTACATCATCAGATATATGTATATGCCCTATTTCTCCACCAACTCCCATTGTTCCATCTAGTACTTTTCCATCAATTACTATACCACCGCCTACTCCAGTACCAAGTGTAATAATTATAGCATTTTTTGCACCCTCGCCTGCACCTTTCCATATTTCACCAAGGGCTGCTAAATTGGCATCATTACCAACTCTCACAATAATTTTTTCTTTATTATACTCTTTGGGAAGAAGATCTAATACTTCTTTTCTTAAATCTTTTTTTTCTGTCCAAAATAAATTTACACATTTTAATACATATTTGCATTCTCTTGTAGGTCCTGGAACAGTAATGCCAATTCCCTCCAAAGCATTTTTATCTAACTTTAGTTGTGTAATATTTTCATCTATTGCACTTATCATATTAGGAATAATTCTTGTACCATTGTCTTCTCTGTCGCTTTTAATCACAAATTTATGTTGAATCTCGCCATCTAATGTAAAAATACCTGCTTTCATAGATGTACCGCCAATATCTATTGCAACAATATATGGTATCATAATACTCTCCTATAAATTAAAAATTTTTTTTTCAATTATAAATTGTTGGCTCAATAACAAGTGTAGGTATATTTATTAATCCATTATGTGTATTATTTTTTATTTTAATATTATTATAATTTGCATCAACAATATCATTTATTAAATTTACAAGTTCTTTAGTGAAAGTATTTGTATCATTGTATATGGACATAGATTGTAAATTGTTGTTTATGTTCTCTTTAGCTTCAACAGAAAGAGTAGCACCTGTAATTATAGGCATATTTGTATTATTATAATTTGCTTCCAATAAAGCTTCTATAATACCACTCGATATATCATCATTAGGCGATAAAATTGCATCTATTTTTGCATTGTTAGGCGAATCTTTTAAACCATTTGGAGAATACTTTTGATTTTTTATTAGTAAAGTCATTCTTTTTTTTGCTTCATCTTTTGAAGAATTAAAAATGCAACATTGAGATTTTTCTTTTTGAAATGACACTATTTTTATTCTTTTGCTCTCTATATAGGGTTCCAGAATTTTCATTGCTTGATTAAAATACTTGTTTGAATTAATATCCTCTGGTGATAATGCAAAAAGTTCTATGTTAAAAATTGCTTCATTATTATTAATATCTAATTTATCAATAATATATTTTGCTTGAAGTTCACCCCAATTATCATCATTTGAAGTTATATAATAATCTATTCCTTCAATATTATTAATTAAATTATCATATAGTATAATTATAATTCCTTTTCTTTTAGCTCTATTAATTGAGATTTCAATATCTTTTGGAGCAATGGTTGCTATTATAATAATATTACAATTATCATTTATTAAAAAATCAATTTGTTCTTTTTGCGATAAATTTGACTCTTTATCAAAAAATAAATTTATATCATAATCATTATTTTTTAATTGTTTTTCTAGTAGTAAAGCTTCCTCTTCCCACCTTGGTATACTCCTACTTGGAAAAGAAATTCCTACTTTTACTTTTGTACTTATTTGATTTGATAATTCATCATTCATTAATATTGTATCTTGCTTTTGGCAAGAACACATTAAAAAAATATATAAAAAACAAAAATATATTGTAATTATTTTTTTCATAAAAATTTTTATAAACTTGGCCAAGGAATATATTTAAAAAGTAATATTGCTAATATTGATGCTACTATCATACTAATGAGAGTGCATATAGAATATTTCCAATTAATTTGTATTTTATTTTCATCTTTTATATTTGAAATATAAAATATTAATTTGCATGGTATATCTCTAAGTGGATTCATAGCAAAATACGATAAATCGCCAAGGCATATTCCTATGCATAATATTATAATAAACAAAAAGAAATAATTAAGCCCTCCAGCCATTCCCCATACCATAGAAACGCCTTTAATAGAAAAAGTTAAAACAAAAGATATTACAAATTCTTTTATCAAATAGCTTAATAAATTTTCATCTTTTACTACATTTGTATAACAAATTAATTTATCTTCATTATTTATTTTTTTTAAGTCGTTCATATATACAAATGAAAAAAGAATACATCCAATCAAAGCTCCTACTATTTGCATAATGATATAACCTGCTAAGAAGCTTACTTTTAATGATCCACCTATACTCAATGCAATACTCAAAGCAGGAGAAAAATGTGCACCTGATGATGTACCAAAAATATAAGCAGCAATAACCCACGCACTAGCCCATACTAGAGATGTATATATTTTTGAACTCAAATTATTATCTTTCTTTTTTGCGTATTGAAGCATTCCTGCATTGCCTAAAAATATAAGCATAGCACTTCCAATTAATTCTCCAAAATAAATAATCATAAAAGTCCTCCATTTATTAAAAATATAAGCCCGAGAAAAGTATTCCCTCGGGCTTTTTAATGACGCCAACGGGAATCGAACCCGTGATACCACCGTGAAAGGGTGATGTCTTAACCGCTTGACCATGGCGCCATAAGAAATATTATATAAATGTAATCACAAAACCACAAGGCGACGGCCGGATTTGAACCGGCGATCAGGGTGTTGCAGACCCACGCCTTACCACTTGGCTACATCGCCGAAATATTAATCACAGCGTTTGAATTTTACTCTAAAAATATGTTATTGTCAAGTATAATTTATAAAAAACAGCAATAAATTAGTCATATTATAGCCACCAAAAATTCTAATTTTATTCATCTATTATTTTATCAAAAATTTCATATATCTTAGTTAAGTTTTCTTTTTTTGTTGCTGAAAACGGAATAATAATACAACTTTCTGTCAAAAATAAAGTATCTCTTATACATTTTAATTTTTCATCTAATTCGCTCTTTTTTATTTTATCTAATTTTGTTGCTACTATAATTGGCTCGTATCCTGTATTATTTACTATGAATTGGTACATTTGCTCATCTAATTTTGTTGGACTATGCCTAATATCTACAAGCATAATTATTTCTTCTATGTCTTTTGAATTTTGAAAATAATTATTTATTAATTTATTCCAATTATCTTTTTCATTTTTTGATACTTTTGCATACCCATAGCCTGGAATATCAACTAAATAGAATTTTTCATTTACCAAATAGTAATTTATTGTTCTAGTTTTTCCTGGTGTATTGGATACTCTTGCAAGTTTTTTTCGATTTAAAAAAACATTAATAAAAGAAGATTTTCCAACATTAGATTTACCTACTATAACAAATTCTTTTTTATGTGTAATAGGTACTTTGCTACTTGGACCTATTACAATTTCTAATTCACTTTTTTTTATTAACATATTATCACTTATTTTTAAATAATTTATGATTCGACAAAAGGTTGTTTCCAAAAGTAAAATTTATTTTTTCTCTTCTTCTAAAATTATCTAATGCGATTTTAATTAATCTATCTAGTAATTCTTGATATTTTATGCCAGAGCCCTCAAACAAATAAAATGAAAGAGAACCTGGAATCGTATTTATTTCATTTACATATATTTTTCCAGAATCTACATCTATCATACAATCCACTCTTGCAACTCCAGCACATCCTATTGCTTTAAAAGTATCCATAGAAATTTTTTCAATATACTCTCTTGTTCCATCATCTATTTGAGCTTTTCTACTATTAGTATTTTGTTTAGTAGAATCATCCTTTATATATTTGTTTTCAAAAGACAATATATCACCTTTTTTCTTTGCTTCTTCACACATAGAGGGAATACAATTGTATTTATCTCCAAGGACAGCACAATTTATTTCTCTTAAATTTACTATCGCTTTTTCAACTACAATTTCTTCTGAAAAACTAAATGCAAGTGATAATGCACTTTTAAGAGTATTTTTATCTTTAGATATAGAAATACCTATGCTAGAACCAAGGTTAATTGGCTTTATGATAACAGGATATGAATATTTTTTTTCTATTCTTTCTATTAAATTTTCTTCATCTTTATAATCATTAATATTGAATTTATCGCCATCTAAAACAGGGATACCCTCCTGCATCAAAAATTTTTTCATAATGTATTTGTCCATACCTACAGCAGAAGATAATACAGAAGAACCTACACAAGGGATATTATACATTTGCAAAAAGCCTTGCAATACACCATCTTCTACATTTGTACCATGAACAATTGGAAAGAAAATATCTATATCGTTTATATATCCTTTTTTAAATAAATGATTTGTTTCTTCTTTTATGTACACTTTATTATTTTCTTTTACAAAATAAATAAGAGTAGATTCGCTTAATAATTTTTTTGTATCCTTGAAATTATTTACATCTAAAAACTTTTCTTTATCATTATAATAAAAATCTCCATCCTTACTAATATAAATAGGTAATAACTCATATTTTTCTTTATCAAAAGAGTTTAACGCTTGAATAGCTGAAATAATTGAAACTTCATGCTCTGTTGATTTTCCACCAAATAGAACTGCAATTTTAATTTTCATATTTAATCTCTCTTTCTTTATATAGTTTAATTATAATTATCTGGTAAATCATTCTCTAGTAGCACACATTTATGTTTAGTGCTTTGTAATTTTCTTGCAAAATAAATTGCATCTTGAACTTTTGAAAAAGAATGTACTTTTTCTTTATCAAATTTTGTTTTATAAATTTCATCTTTAATTCTATGTGTATTTTTTTCACCTACTAGTAATATATAATCACAAATATTAATCATTTGTTTAGCAAAATTTCTATTTAACTCATCTTCTTTTTCACCCAGCTCTACCATCCCTGGTGTGATACATATTTTTGTAGAAGTATCAAAAAGTGATAATACATGTAAAGCTTCCTCGGCACCAACTGGATTTGAATTATAAGCATCATCAATAAATGATAACTCTTTATTTTCTTTCAATAATTCTAATCTGTGCTTTACTGGTTTTATTCGTTTTACACTTAAAATAATATCATCATAATTCATACCTAGCATTTTTGAGAAAGCAATAGAAGAAATTAAATTCAATATATTATTGTTCCCAAGTAAAATTGTATGAAAAGATATTGCTTTATTATCATTTTTATCTACGAATGTAAAACTAGTTCCCTCGCTTGTTGTATAAATATTTTTAGCATAATAATCGTTATTTGTATTTAGCCCAAAAGTTTTTATATTATTATTTATTCTTTCTTTTATATATTCATTGTCGCCATTTACAAGTATTTTTGCTTCTTTATTATTAGAGTTAATATAGTCTACTAATTCAAATTTTGTAGATAAAATATTTTGTGTGTTTTTAAATGTATCTAAATGTTGCGGACCTATAGATGTAATTATGCAAGAAGTAGGACTTACTATATCACATATTTCTTTTATATCTCCAACTCTTCTTGCTCCCATTTCGCAAATGAAAATTTCATCAATCGATCTTAAATTTTCTCTAATAGCTTTTACTATTCCCATTGGAGTGTTGAAACTTGATGGAGTAATAAGAACATTAAATTTTTCATTTAATATTTCACTTAAAAAATATTTTGTACTTGTTTTTCCATAAGAACCTGTTATACCAATTACTTCCAAATTGTTCATTGATAATAGCTTATTTTTTGCTTCTTTTATATATTTATTTCTACTTATTTTTTCTATTGGCGAATTAATATAATTTGATATTTGAACTACTAAAGGCATTATAGAACAAAATAAAATTGGTAAAAACAGTGATTTGTATTTTAATAATAATGCTATCTCTTCTCTATTATAAATAATATAAAAAACAGGTACAAAGCTTAATAAAGTAATAATAAAAATTGTAAAAAATAATCTAAATACTCTATTTGTATATACTAAAGGTTTTATCATCTTCCTTGGTAAATTTTCTATTAGTATAATTAATAAAAATATTAATTGAAAAATGCAAATAAGACTTAAATAAATATTAAAAGAATTAAAAAATAATACAATTAATGAAGATAATAATAAGAAAAAATTAATAATAAAATCTTTAATATGTTTTTTTAAATAAAATGCATGTGAATCAAAATTATATGAATTTAATTGAAGCATATGCACTTGTCTAAAAATTTGCAAAATGTCAATAATAAAAATTCCAATAGCAAAATTTATAATAGTCATGTTTTTTCCTTTTAATATTTATATCTCTAAAAATGATTTTATGACTGCATTGAATGTGTTTTTATCTTCTATAAATGAAAAATGAGTACAATTTTTAAGTATTACTAAGCCAGCATCTCTCATCTCTTTTTTCATAATATAAGCATCCGAAAGAGATGTTTGTGTATCTTTTTCACCCCATATTAATAAAGTGGGCTTGATAATGTTTTTTAGGAGTGGTGTTAAATCCTCATTTATTGATTTAACAAGTGTATCTCTCATTATAGGGCTAGCATTTCTATAATCTGATGAACCATGCTCTTTTTTATAATCTTCTAATGTTTTATTTGTTATTTTTTCTATTATTTTATTAGAGTAAAATACTTTTCCTATTTTATATATAATTTTTTTTAAACTAATTCTTTTTGCTTCTTTTGTTTTTATTCCAGCTGAGTCAATCAAAATGTTTTTTTCTATTTCATACTTAGTATTTAATGAATTTAATTTTATTATGATTCTTCCACCATATGAATGACCTAATAGTATTACTTTTTCATTTTTTGTATTAATTTGTTTAATAAATTCATCTACTATTTTTACATAATCATCTACAAAAAAACTATTATTTGGTTCGGGTGATTCTCCAAATCCTGGTAAATCAAGTGCTAACACTCTGTATTTTGTTTTTAAAATATCAATTAAATCATTATATATTTCTTTTGAGCAAGCCCAACCGTGTAAGAGTAATATTATTTTACCACTACCAATATCTATATATGAAATTTTTTGATTGTTTATTGTAATATACATTTTATATATTTATTTGTATAATCTTATTTGATAAATTATATTTTTTACATAATACATTTGCTGCTTCAAACATTCTTTTTGATGATTTTACTTCTGGAGTATTGGCATACTTATCTTCTATGTATATTACTTCTTTTATTCCTGATTGAATTATTGCTTTTGCACACTCATTGCATGGAAAAAGAGAAACATATAATTTAGCATTTTCTAAAGTGTTTCCTCGAAAATTTAATATAGCATTCAATTCGGCATGTGCTACATAATTATATTTTGTATCATAAGAAGAATCACCCTCTCTCTCCCATGGAAATTCATCATCATTGCATCCCTTAGGAAAACCATTGTATCCTAGTGATAAAATTTTATTTTCATTTGATACTATGCAGGCTCCTACTTGAGTGTTTGGATCTTTTGATCTTTTTGCACTAAGAAGTGCTATACCCATAAAATATTCATCCCAAGAAATATAATCATCTCTTTTACTCATTAATTCCTCCATGATTATTATATTTTAATATCTCCAATTCTTAATACTTTTACTTCATTATTACTTACATCAATAATAGTAGAAGCTTTTGTATGTATACAATCTCCTAAGTCCCATAGTGCTTCTATTTTTCCATATAAATTTTTTTTAACATCATTAGCATTCATACAAGGGCTCATACCAGATATATTGCAAGATGTAGAAAACAGAGGATATTGCAATTTATTTAACAATTCATTTAATTTTTCTTCTTTTGGAATACGCACTCCCAATGTTTTATCATTTGATTTAAAAATTATTGTAAGTGCTCCTGGCCAATATTTTTTTATATACTCTTTTGATATTTCTGGAATACTAGATACATACTTTTTTAATTCATTTTCATTTTTAATAAATAAAATTAGTGGCTTGTTTTTATCTCTTCCTTTAATTTTGTAAATATTTTCTATGGCTTTTTTTGAAAAAGCATTACAAACTAGAGCGTATACAGTATCTGTCTTCAGTGCAAGTACTTTTTCTTCATTTAAAAAATCAATTACTTTATTTATTTCATCTTTTGAGAAAGTTTTCATTTTATTAATTTAAATCTATTAAAGAAAAAAATCCATCCATTTCCATTCCTAGTTTCCAAGCAGCTGTACCTGCTACATTTGCATTCTCAACTTCTTTCATTTTTGCATTTAATGATTTAATATCTTCAACCCATACTTCAGTTTTTGTTCCGTTTTTTGTTTTAGAAGCATAATTATATGCTTCTATACTATCCCAAGTATACTCATCTAATTCTAGTAATTCTTTTTGTTCATCAAAAGCTTTAGCTCCCATTGATTTTGCACTTATTTTTCCATTACTATCTGTAGTCCATACTCTTGTATAAAATGGAAGAGCTATGACTAATCTATCATTGTCCATTTGAGATAAACTTAATTCAATTCCTCTTTTTACAAAATTTAATGAAGAAACAGGCCCAGAACTTCCACCATTTGATGTATGCTCATCATATAGCATTAAAACCATATAATCTACTACTTTAGCTACATCACTAAAATGATATCTATCATTTTGTTCGCTTGGGATTGATTGACAAACAGAAATATATTTATTTATTTTTTTAAAAGCAATAGAACACTCTCTAATAAATTGTACATAATCATCTTGTGCTTCTCTTGAGATATCTTCTATATCTAAATTTATTCCATCTAGATTTAAATCATTAGCATATGATACTAGAGTATTTATTATTTTGCTCCTAGCATTATGACTTGAAAATAGTGTTTTTGTAATAATATTCTCTATATCAAAATTATTGATTGTAGGCCAAATTTGTAATCCTCTTAAGTGAGCTTCTTCAACATAAGAATTATCTGCTAATGATATAATATTACCTTGATTATCTGCAATTTTGAACCAAGTAGGTGATAATACATTCACATTTTGCATATTTACTATTAATTTTTGTAAATCATCTTTGTTTGCTACTTTCCATAATTGATGAAAAGCTATTAATACTTTTTTATCAAATGTTTTATAATTAATTTTTTCTTTAATAAATTCGCTCTTTGGTGTTTCTATATACTCTTCTTCCATTTTTTTATTTCTAATATATCCTAGGAAGCCATCGGGAGTTTTTACTAGGCACCATTTGTTCATTTTATCCAATACTTTTACGATATCACCTTTATTAAGATCAGATAAGATTGGGCTTTTATTGCCTCCTCTATATCTTGCTTTTTCATTTCCTTTTAATATAGCAAAACTTTCTTCTTCCCAATTGTCATATATAAAAACTCTTTTATATGAATCTGTTTCATAAAAGTCATATCGAATATCACTTTTTTCTTTAATAAAACTTATAGAAATATATGGTTCATCTAACAATAATAAGCAGGGTTTATTTTTATAATAATCTCTTTCAGAAAAAGAATCTGTAGATTTTGCATTTGAATAAATTATGCTTTGTGTATCTGTTTCATAATAAAAAACATTATTTAATACACTCTTTACAAAACTATATGGAAGATAAATTTCTTCATTTCTATAAATAGATACTACTTTTTTTATTTGATTTTCATTATCATTTTGTAGTGCTTGTTTTTTGTCATTATAATATACTATTACTTCATCATTTTTTGATCCAAAATATAAATCTAAACTCATTCTTTCATTAGTATATGAATATCTTTTATATAAAAAAATTGTCATAATAACAATAAATATCAAAAATATTGATAAAAATACTTTTAATAAATTGTTATTCTTTTTTTTCTTCCTAGATTTTTGCATTATTCAGTTTTATCTCTGTATACACATAATCCTTTACATATTGTATATTTTATTTTTCCTTTTAAAGTAGTACCTATCAAAGGAGTATTTTTTGATTTTGATTCGAATTTGTCTTCTACAACCCATTGCTCTTCTGGATCAAAAATTGTAATATCTGCTCTGCCACCTATTTTTAATTCACCTGCATCAAGCGAATATAAATTAGCTGGGTTTAAACTAATTTTTGAAATAACTTCATTCCATGATAACAATCCTGGATCTACTAATTTTAGCCCACAAATTCCAAGCACAGTTTCTAGCCCTATTGCACCACTTTGTGCCTCTCTTAATCTTAAACTTTTTTCTTCTTCGGTACAAGGAAAATGATTAGAAGAAATAATTTCTATAGTATTACTTTGCAAGCCCTCTATTAAAGCTTTTCTGTCTTGTTCTGTTCTTAGTGGTGGAAGTACTTTTGCAAGTGTTCCTTTTTTTTCTAGAGCTTTCTCTGTTAAAATAAGTGATAGTGCTTGAACTTCTGCATGAATATCCAAATTCATAAGCCTAGCAATATTTATTATTTCTACAGATCTTTTTGTAGACAAATATGCTATATCTATTCTTGCATTTGTTTCTTTAGCAAGTTCAAAAATTTTTGCACAATCTAAATCTTCTGCTATAGAATTTGTAGCACCTACTTTTAATTTTTCAGATACTTTGCCCTCGTTTATGCCTCTCACTTTTACTTTATCTAAATCTTCCAAATATATTGCTACAGGCACTTGTAATTTTTTAGCAATTAATAAACCTTGCTTCAAGAGTTCTTTATCATCAATAGGTCTTAACCCATCTGAAAAACCAATTGCACCATGATTATATAAAAATCTTAAATCTGCTAAATATTCTCCAAGTCTTTCCTCGGAAAAAGCTCCAACTGGATAGATCCTTATTGGCATAATTTGCGAATACTTTTTTATATACTCAATTACATTTACTTGATCTGGAGATGGTTTATTCTCTGTACCAAGGACAATAGATGTGTATCCTCCTTTTGCACTGCTTAAGCAACCAGATTTTAAATCTTCTCTTCCAACTAGACCAGGATCCATAAAATTTGCGTGTAAATCTACAAAACCTGGAGATACTATCAAATTTGTTGCATCTATAACTTTTTGAGCTTCTGTTTCATCAATATTTTTTGATATATTTAATATTTTATCTTTTTCAAATAAAATATCTATTATCCCATCAAAATCATTTGCAGGATTAATTACTCTTCCACCCTTAATTAGTACTTTCATTTAAGCCTCCTTAGTGTAATTAATGACTACTTCTTTCATGGCTTCAGCATACACTTTGGATTTTAGTACTTCGCTTTCCACATAATCCTCTCCTGCTTGCTTTTTTAATGTATCTAATGTTATTGAATCTCCGTAATCATAAGCATTTGACATTTGTTCAAACCATATTCTTTCATCATCTTTAGAAATAGTAATTCCAAATTGTTTTTTTAATTCATCTAGCATCATCGTATTCTTTATTTGACTAGCAGCATATTCTTTCATTGAATTAACATACTCTATAGCATTCATACCATAGTCTTTTATCATTTGTGAAAACTCTTTTTCATATTGATAAGCATTCACTCTATCTTTATATACCAATTGAACAAATTGCCAAGCTAGGGCTTCTTTTGTTGGTTCAAAAGTTGAACCCTCCAATATCGCTTGTTCAATTTGATATTGTGCAGAATAATTGTTCATATATTCTCTTTGATTTTTAATATTGTTTTTGATTTCTTTTTCAAAAGCAATTGATGAAGATGATTTTGATTTTGAATTTTTATAACGAAAAGCATCATCATACTCTGGTATAATACTTTCTGCTAGGTAATTTATTGTAACAGAAAACTTTGCTCTCTTTCCTTTTAAATCAGTGCTATAATAATCATTTGGAAAAGTGACATATATATCATATTTTTTTCCTATTTCTTTTCCTATAAGCTGGCTTTCAAATCCACTTACAAATGTATTTGAACCAATAGTCAAATCATACCCTTGACCTCTTCCACCAGTAAATTCTTCTCCATTAACTGTGCCCACATAATCTATATTTACTATATCTCCATCTTTAATATCTTTTCTATTTGGAGTTCGTTTTTCTTTTTGATTATTTCTCATCATTTCTATTTCTTTATCTACTTCTTCTTTTGTAACTTCTTCGTATGCTGTTATAGAAACTGTAACTCTCTTTAAATCAATAATACTTGTAGTGCCAAGATATTTAGGCTTCTTTGGAATTGTAGTTTTTTCTAATACTTCAAATATTTCTGAATCTGTAGACAAATAGTCTAATACATCATACCCTGTATTTATCATCATCTCTCTATTTTGATTAGTACAAGCTTGAAGTGAACTAAGCACTAGTGAAACAATTAATAATGATGCTAATTTCTTTCTCATCTTTTTTCTCTCCTAAGTAATGCTTTATATGCTAAATATGTACTATATATATCTAATTTGCTTGTTATTTCAAAAGGTGAGTGCATAGATAAAACTGGAACTCCAATATCTACAGTATCTATATTCCTTTGCGATACAAATTTTGCAATTGTGCCACCACCACCTATATCCACTTTGCCAAGTTCTGCTACTTGAAAAGGAACTTTGCTTTCATCTAGTATTCTTATTGTTTCATTCATTGTTTCAGCTGAAGCATCTTGAGCACCTGATTTGCCTCTTGAACCAGTATATTTGCAAATAGTAACACCATGATTTAGGAGAGAGGCATTCCTTTCTTCAAAAACATCTGCAAATGTTGGGTCATATGCTGCATTTACATCAGAAGAAAAACAAAGCGAATTTTTATATACATCTCTAGCTTTTATATTATAATAATCACAAATATCTTCGAATAAATCAAAAACATAATTTGACACCATACCAGTATTACCCTCTGAACCTATTTCCTCTTTGTCTGTAAGAACTGTCATAGATGTTAATGAAGGATTATTACATTCTGTTTCTGCAATAAAAGCTGGATATGCACATACTCTGTCATCTTGAGCATAAGCTCCCACCATTGATCTATCAAATCCTATATCACTTGGGTTTAAAGCTGGTGTGATTTCTATTTCACATCTCAAAAAATCTTTTTCATTTATTCCATATTGTTCATTTAATAAATATAAAATTTTATGTTTTACAAAATTTTTTATATTTTTTTCTTTTAAAATATCTTTATCTACAAAAGGAATCGAACCAATAATTACATTTAATTCTTCCCCTTTAATAACATCTTTTAATGTTCGTTTATTTTGTTCATCTGAAAGGTGAGGAAGTAAATCTGTTATTACAAATTGTGTATCACTTTCTTTTTCTCCAATATTTAGTTTTAATTCTTTTCCATTTGAGAGAAATATTACTCCATGAAGAGAAAGTGGTATTGTTACCCATTGATATTTTTTTATTCCACCATAATAATGTGTTTTTAAAAATGCTATCTCTGAATTTTCATACATAGGGTTTGGCTTTAAATCTAATCTTGGTGAATCTATGTGTGCTATAGAGAAATTAATTCCTTTATCTATTTTTTCACTTCCTATTGTGAAAAGTGCAATTGCTTTACCTCTATTATTATAATAATATTTATTGCCACTTTCCAATTTAGTAGTATTTTTATTATACTCTTTATACCCTTTTTTTATAGCTTCATCAATAAAAAAATCTACACATTCTCTTTCTGTTTTGCATTTTTTCATAAATTTTTTATAATCTTCACAAAAATCATATGCTTTGTTTAGCATACTTTTATCTAGTTCCATAATATGTTTTGTTTCATATTCAAATTGTTCCATTATGTCCTCCAAATTATTATTTTACTAATCCAAATTTATATATAGGCCAATATACGAAGCCTGCTTTTGCTATTATATCTTTTTTTGCTACAAACATTTGATTCCAAAACCTTGCATCCTCTGAATTATTTCTATTGTCGCCCATAAGAAAGTATCCATCTTCTGGTACAGTAAATTTGAAAGATTTGTAAAAATTATCATCCACAATCATTGGCTCATATATGTATGTCTCTTCTTGTTTTACGCCATTTATATATACATGCCCTGCTTTTACTGTACCATCAAATCTAAATTTTATTTCTTTAAAATCATTTGTATTCGCAAGATAATCATTTTTTATTTCTACAACATCTCCAGGAATTGCAATACATCTTTTAATAAAATATGCTTTTGAATTATTTGTATTTTTTCTTCCACAATTTGGGCATACTTCATCAAAGTAATTATTTAATTCAGACAAGCTTGCTCTTACACTCTCGCTTAAGTATTCTAGGTGGTTTTTGTCTTTCTTTTGATACATATACCCACACTCTTTACATATGTAACCATAGTTTAAAACTACTATATCTCCTCTTTTAATATCACTTGAAATATATGCTAATCTAGATCCAAATAGCCTTGCTCCTATAGGTAGTGTGCTTATCATAGAACCAGTAGGTACATATGAATTTGTTATCAAGAAAGAATTGCACAAAATTGCTACAATTGCTGCAACAACTACCATATATACCCAATCAAATACTGTTCTAAATGTATTTTTTCTTATATCACTATTAGAGAAAATAGGTGTTTTTTCCTCTTTAATAACATTTTCTTCATTTGCATCCCAAGAAGAAATATTATTTTGTATATCTTTATTTTCTTCATTATTCATAAGTTTATACTATAACATTATTTGTCTATTTTTACAAGAAAAAAAATAAAAAAGAACGATTCTTCAATGAAAATTAGGTGAAAATCGCTCTTTTAATTATTAAAATTATTTTAATGTAAATAAATTTCTAATTATTCTTAAAAATTTTTATTCAAATATTTTTCGTTATAAGCAAGTATAGCACTTATTGATTTTGCATCATTTATTTTTCCATTAAATATGTCTCTTTTCAAATCTTCTATTGACCATTCTTCTATATGCGTCTCTTCATCTATGTCATTGTGGATACTTCCTTTTTCTAAATCAAATGCAATATATATTTTTATTCTTTCGGAGCAATATGCCATTGCTGTATTTTGATCTAGTAATAGTTCTATTCTATTTGATTTGAAACCTGTTTCTTCTTCTAACTCTCTTTTTGCACACTCATAAAAATCTTTTTCGTTTTTTTCTAATTTTCCTGCTGGTATTTCTAATGTATACCTATTTGCAACAAGTCTAAATTGCTTGACCATTAATATATTTCCATTTGGTAAAACAGGTATAATAGCTGCTGCACCACCATGCTCTATATAATCCCAGTGTGTAATATGTCCACATACATCCACTTTATCTTGATAAGCACTTAATATTGAACCTTTATATTTTAATTCTCTTTTCAACAATTTAGGGATTTTTTTAAAATCTTCCATTTCTTCTCCTAAAAAGATATTTTAATTTGTCTTTATACATAAAATATAAGAAAAAGAATACATTAATTAATGACATAACTAATGCTATTCTATCTGCTAAACTACTATATATAAACATATATGCGTACAAAGCTAATTCTACTATAGCAATATATTTTGCTTTGATTGGTATTATAAAAAATAGTAAAAACCTTGTTTCTGGAAATGTAAGTGCAAATGCAATAAAAATAGAAAAAGTAAGATATGTAGGATAAATAAGCATATGATTTTGTGTTATTAAACTAACAATTATCCCACCAAGCACATGACCTATTATTCCACCAAAAAAATATATGTTAAATTTAAAATCCGACCACACTTGAAGTAGTATTGTGGTTAAATTGTAATACACATATATTATTAATGCAGCTAAGAGTATATCTATATTGGATCTTAAAAATCCAGATGGTGGAAAAAAAATAAATGTAAATATTCTCCAAATTTGACCATTGAATAAAGCTTTAGTGTCTAAACATAAATATTGAAAATAAAAAATTGGATTCATTATTTGTATGAGTAGACCTATAGCATAAATTGTTGCTAAATATAAATTGAAATTATGGATTGCTAAGTGTCCATATTTGTACTCTAATTTTTGAAACAAAATAATCTCCTTTAAAAAAATATATAATTTAAGTTTATATAATACTCTATTTTATTTTAATTTGCAATATTTTTCATTTTGTAAATTCACCTTGTATAATCGTAAATGTCATTTATTTTTTATTCTTTCTTTTTTTATATATTTATGATATACTTTTGTTAATAAATTAAAGGAGGAATTATAATGAGTAAAAAATTTGGTTTTGCTGAATTATTATTCGCTAGTGCAATAGGTTGTGTTGGTGGTATAGTATATTATTTAGCAAAAAATGATAAATTTTCTGAAGAAACAAATGATAATTATAAAGATGTGATAAATAATGCAAAAGAGTTTGGTCAAGGAGTAAAAAGAACTTACACTTCTGTAGGTAACAAAGATTCTTTTAGCGAAGAGGGAAAAGAGCTTGGAGCTAAAACTATGGATTTACTAAAATCTACTAAAGAAATGATATCATCTGGTGCTGGTGATGCTTATGATTTTGTAAAAACAAATATTAGTGAAAAAGTATCTCCTGCTGTAAACAAATTTTCTGAGTATAGTGATACTTTTGATGATGGAATTACGAAAGTTAAAAAAAATGTAAAAGATGGCGAAAAGAAAGTTAAAAATGTGATTAAGGGTGCCAAAAAGAATGTAAAAACAATACAAAAGAAAATTAAAAAAGTAGCTAAAGATCTGAAATAAAAGTAATTTTATCATTCTTATGTAATGACTCTATAATAAAAACTTTTTCATTTGAATATTTTTCTACTAATATACAATCATCCGTGATTGTATATTTTATTTTTGGATTTTCTTTTAAATCTTTCATGAATTTATCATAAATATCCATTATCAAATTGTAATCAAAACATTGTGGAGTTTGTATAGCATACAAATTATTTCTATCTATAGTTTTTTTTATTTCTAATACTCCATTTGTTTCTTTAGCGTATTTTATTGTATCTATACATTTTTTTGCGAGTGTAAGTGCTTTTACTTCTTTTAATTTTACTCTAGCATTATTAATATCATCATTGTGTATAAACATACGAGCAGAATCATGAATAAGTATTTTAATATCTTCTCTTTTAATATTTTGAAAAAATCCATCGTTTACTTTTTTCTCAATATTTTTAAGTGCATTATAAACAGAATAAAATCTTTCACTACCACCAATTACAAAATGTAATTTGTTTTTATTTACTATATTATTGTCATTTAATAATTTTTCTTTTTCAAATTTTAAATTTTTTTCATCAAATACTATAAATATATTATTAATATCTTCATTATTTAAAAATGTATCTAGCGAATACCTATAAAGTGCTTTTCCTTTTATATCTGTATATTGTTTTTTTGTTGAAGAATTAAATCTTTTGCTTTCTCCTGCACATAATAAAATTACAAAATTCATTTTATTCTCCTAATTTTAAATTTGGATAAGCATTTAATTCCAAATTGTCTCTCTTTCCATTAAAATATTCATAATATCCAGCTGATGCAATCATTGCTGCATTATCTGTACAATAAATATTCTCTGGTGAAAAAAATTGAATATTATTTTTTGTACATTCTTCCTCTAAAGCCTTTCTTATAGTTTTATTTGCTGCTACTCCACCAGCTATTGCTAATTTTTTAATATTTTTTTGTAAACACAAATCAATGCTTCTAGATACTAAAGAGTATATTATTGAATCTTGAAAAGCTTTGCTTATATCATTTATTATTTCATCATTCAACTTGTCTTGTTTATTTATATAATTTAATGTATGAGATTTAAGCCCTGAGAAAGTAAAATCATATTTATTATCTTCCACTATTCCGTGTGGAAAAAGAATTTCTTTACTACTCATATTTGCTCTTTGTTCCAATTTAGGTCCACCAGGGTATGAAAGCCCCAATGCTCTAGCTACTTTATCAAAACATTCTCCACAAGCATCATCTTTAGTTTTTCCAATTAATTCGTATTTTGTATAATCTTTCACTATTACTAAATTTGTATGACCACCAGATACTATTAAACAAACAAATTCTGGTTGTAAATTTTTATTTGAAATATAATTTGCACAAATATGACCCTCAATATGATGTATACCTATAAGCGGTTTATTTATTGCATATGATAAAGCTTTTGCAAAAGAAATTCCAACTAACAAAGCGCCCACAAGCCCTGGTCCTTTAGTAACACAAATTGCACTTATATCATCTAAACAAATATTTGCATCAAACAATGCTTTTTTAAATACATTGTCAATATTTTCTATATGCTTTCTTGATGCTATTTCTGGCACAACTCCACCAAATTGTTCATGTATTTTTATTTGTGAGTTGATAACATTTGATAAAACTTCTCTTCCATTTTTTACTACAGAAACAGAAGTTTCATCACAGCTTGATTCAATTCCTAAAATATAATGATCCATAATTAATCCTCAAATTTTAATTCTTTATGCCATCCATCTTTTGGAATAAAAAGTTGAGGCAGTGTGCGTCTAAACTCTTCTAAATATTTTTGTGGTTTCATCTCTGATGGCGAATAATGAGTAAGCCACATTTCTTTTGGATTAATTTTAACTCCAATTTTTATTGCTTCTTTCATAGTCATATGCATATACTCTTTTGCATTGTCATCTTTATCACTCTCTCCATACATTCCCTCGCAAATAAAAAGATTTGCGTTCTTTGCCATTTCCTCAATTATTTTTACTGGTCTTGTATCAGTTAAATATGTAAGTTTAAGCCCCTCTCTTTCTTCACCCATTACATCGCTTGGTTTATATGTTTTTTCATTTTCTTTATCATAAATAATTTCGCCATGCTGTAATTTGTTCCAATATTTTAATGGTATATTATTTTCTTTTGCTTTTTCTAATTGAAATTCTGGCAAGCGTGGTACTAGTATAGAATAACCATAACAAGTAATTTTATGTTTTAATTTAAAATATTCTATATTATACTTCCCTATATTTAAAATACCTTTTTCATTTTTTAATTCTATATACTCTATTTTGAAAGGTAGTTGAGGTGCTATTATTCTTAAAGAAGAAACTACTTTTTCTATATCCTTTGGCCCTACTATAGTTATTTTTTCTCTTCTATCAGAATTGCCCATTGAAAGTAAAAGCCCAATAAGACCAGAAATATGATCTGCATGAAAATGAGTTATCAATATTATATCTATAGGATTTGGCGACAAATTTGCTTTTGCAAGAGCAATTTGAGTTCCCTCTCCACAATCAATTAAAAGACTAGAGCCATCTAATCTCACTAAAAGTGAAGTTAAATGTCTATTTGGTAGTGGCATCATTCCACCTGTTCCTAATAAAGTTACATCGAGCATTATTTATCCATCCTGTATTTTTTAAAAATTAATTGTTACTACATTTTTCTGTCATTTCATAATCATAATTTGTTTTTTCCATTATAATGGCATTTTCTGTTGGTTCTTTAAAATAATTTTTTCTTTCACTTATTTTTACAAAATTATGTTTTTCATATAAAGAAATAGCAGCTTTATTTGATTCTCTTACTTCAAGATGTATTGCTTGTATTGTTTTTTGTATACAAGTAATCATCATTAAATTTAATAATATCTCTGCACATTTTTTCTTTCGACACTCTTTTCTAATACATATTTTTAAAATTTCTGCTTCGTTTCCTATTATTCTTATAATCCCATATCCTATAATATCATTGTTTAAATTATAAATTTCTTTATACTCTTCATCTCTATATGTCCAAAAAGTATCATATGCAGAATCAATACTCTCATAGAAACTTTTTTTATTCCACATATCGGATGTGAAATTTTCTTTTTCTATTTCATAAATACAGTCAATATCCTCTTTTTTTGCTTTTAATATTGTGAACATGTGGGCTTTCCTTTTTCTGCCTTCGATTTCTCTACATAATTGATTAATTTTATTTTTTCATCATTTTTCATTCCAACAATAAAAGTACTTTTTGCATCTTGGTATCTATGATTTTTATTTGCAAATATGAAATCAACTTTTAAATTGTTTGAAAGATAATCATTATAAATATCTATTCCATCACCAACAAATATATATTTCAATTTATTAAATTTATTTATACATTTTGTAAGAACTTCAATATCTATGCTCATATCTTTAAAATATTTTTTATTTTTATAATATATATTAAAAAAAACTCTATTTGCTCTTGCATCCATAATTGGAATAACAACTCTTTCATTATTTGATACATTTTCAGATAAAGAATCTAGAGTTGATACTCCTATTACTTCGATTCCATATGGAATTGATAAGCCTTTAGCAATAGCCATACCTATTCTTAATCCAGTAAAAGAACCTGGTCCTGCTGATATAATTATTTTTTTTAAGTCTTTTACACTATATTTTTTTGATAAAAAAAATAATTCACTAATTATAGGTAGCAAAGTTTGTGAATGTGTAAGTCCCATCGACATTTCTATATTTATAATATTTTTTTCATCTTCAAATAGTGAGCCTTGTGCTTTTTTGCCAGATGATTCTATTGATAAAATTAGCATTATATCCTACTTTTTTGTATATTTTCTTAAATTTATTATTATTTGTTTTAACTCTTTCAATGTATATTCTACTTCTTCTATCTCATTATAAATTGAAAAAGAAAATCTTATTGTAGAATCAATTTCTTCATTACTTAGTCCAATTGCTTTAAGAGTTCCAGATAGATCAGGATGATTTGATGAACAAGCAGAACCAGATGATACAAAAATATTTTTTTCTTCCAAAGCGTGTAAAATTACTTCTGCTTTTATTCCATTTATTGTTACAGATAATATTTGTGGAGCACTATAGAAATCCTTTTTTGAATTGATTTTTATTCCGCCTATTTCTTCATTTAAATTATTAAGCCCATCTAAAAATAAATTTTTTATTATTATTATTTTATTCATTTTTTCATCAAAATTTGTATATGCCATTTTTGATGCTTCAGCAAGGCAGGCTATTCCTACAGTGTTATGAGTTCCAGATCTTCTATTCTTTTGTTGACCTCCACCATTTATTATAGGAAGTAAATTAATATTTTTATTTATATATAAAAAGCCTATGCCTTTTGGAGAATGAATCTTGTGTCCTGATACAGACACCATATCTATATTCATTAATTTGGGATAAATTTTAAATTTTCCAAAACTTTGTATAGCATCTGTATGAAAAATCACTTGAGGATTTTCATTTTTACTTATTTTAGCTAGATTTTCAATATCATTTATAGAGCCTATCTCATTATTTATATGCATAATCGAAATAAGAATAGTATCTTTTCTTATATTATTTTTTAAATCTTGTGGATTTACCTTTCCGTCTTTATCTACTTTTAAATATGTTATTTCAAAACCAAATTTTGATAAATACTCAAGCGTTTTATAAATTGCTGGGTGCTCTATATTAGAAGAAATAATATGTTTTCCTCTTCTCTGGTATGAAAAAGCTGCACCTATCAAAGCGTAATTATCACTTTCTGTACCACCAGATGTCCATACTATTTCGTTTTCATTACATTTTAAAATATCAGCTATTTGTACATTTGCTTTTTTTACTATTTCTTCTGCTTCAAAACCTTTCCTATGCTTTGATGATGGATTCCCATAATCTTTTGTCATTATATTATATGCTAAATCAGCTACTTCTTTATGTACTTTTGTAGTAGCAGCGTTATCAAAATATATTTCATTAAATATTTTTTCTTGCACTTTTTGCACCCACTTATTTTCTTTATTAATATTTATTATATCAAATTTGTTTTACTTTTTAAAGTGTAATAATACTTCATCTAATTTTCCTACTAAACTATTAATTTTTTGAAATATACATTTTTGTCATATTTGTATGATTTTTGTACTTGCTTTTTTTTTGTAATTATAGTATAGTTATGAAAATTTTTAAAAAAAGGAGAATAAATGAAAAAGAATTTTTTGCAAAAATATGGTTTTGTATTTTTTATGCTTATTGGAATAATTGCAGGTTGCATAACAGGTGCTGTATGGCCAGGAGCTACTTGTCTTGAACCACTTGGCACAGTTTTCATAAATTTAATGTTTTGTGTAGTTGTGCCTATGGTATTCTTTTCTATTTCATCTGCAATAGCAAATACAGAATCAGTCAAGAAAGCAGGTAAAGTTATGGGTACTACTATAATGACATTTTTTGCTACTGCTGGTATTGCTGCAATAATAATGTATGTTATAGTAAGATTAATTCCTTTAGTTGATAATAATTATTCTTTTACTCAAGGCACAGTTGATGAACCTCTTAGCCTTGGCAATATGATTATTAATTTTTTTACAAAACCTGATTTCATAGAGCTATGGAGCAGAAGAGCAATTTTACCTCTTATTGTAGCAGCAATCCTATTTGGCTTTGGCGTACAAATGAATGGTGGAAAAGAAAGTGAAGTTGCAAAACTTTTATCAAAAATAACTGATTGTATTTTGTCTACAGTTAAAATTATTACATACTATGCTCCTATTGGTTTCTTTGGTTTTTTTGCATATTTAGTAGCAACTTATGGACCAGAATTAATTGGTGATTATTCAAAAACTTTAATCATATATTATGTTGTTAGCTTTTTATATATGTTTATTTTCTTTCCTATATATGCACAATTTGGAGGCGGAAAGGGTGGAGCAAAAGTAATGTTTAAACACTTATTTGCACCTAGTGCAGTTGCTTTTGGAACTTGTTCATCTGTAGCTACAATTCCAACAAATATGCAAGAAGCAAAAGACACTGGTGTTTCTAAAGAAGTGTATGATATAGTTCTTCCACTTGGTGCCACAATGCATATGGATGGTTCATCTATGAGTGCTATTATCAAAGTTGCATTCCTATTTGCTTTATTTGGTCAAGACTTCACAACAGGAAGAGCTATACTTGCTATACTTGTTGCTGTATTTTCATCTGTAGCAATGTCTGGAATTCCTGGAGGTGGTGGTACAGGAGAATTGGTACTTTGTACTATCTTCTTTCCAAACCAACTTGCTATCGCATACCCTATAGCTATTGCTCTTGGTAATTTGATTGACCCACCTGCTACTATGGTAAATGCTGCTGGAGATTATGTTGCTACATTTATTGTATCAAAATATGTAGATGGAAAAGACTGGCTACAAAAAAAATTAAAATCATAAATTAATAATTAATAAAAAACCTCTTCCTTTAACTAATATAGTTTGGAAGAGGTTTTTTTATTTATCAAATATTATTTTGTAATAATCATTATCCACTATGTATTTTGATATATACATTTTTTGTTCTACTATATTATTCATATATTCTATATAATTATTATTTAAACTCTCTTCTTTATCAAATGGTTCAAATCTATTTTCCAAAGCATAATAAAGACCTTTATCACTAATCCAACTTTTATTTCTAAATATTACTAAACTTTCACTATTTGAAAATATATCTCTTCCTACTAAAAGTCTTGAATCATATTCAAAACCAAACATATTTAATAAACTAGGCAAAATATCTATAGAATAACAATATTTATTGCAAGTTTTGCCATTTACTTCTTTATTGTAAATTATCAAATTGCTTTTATACTTTTCAAAATTTTTTTCTTGGATATGACCAGCTAATTCTGTAAGAGAATTATCACTTAGTGCATATGGATAATGATCTGGGTATAAAACAATAACTGTATTTTCTAATTCATTTGCTTCTTCCAAGTCATATAATAATTGCTCAATAGCTTTATCGAGTTCTATATTACAAGCAAGGTATGCCTTACTCTCTTCACATAATTTTAGTCCTTTTACATAATCATAATTTTTATAAGCCATAGCATTGTTAGAAAAATTGTAACTCAAATGTGCACTAACAGTCATATAATAAATATGAAAAGGATCTATAATACCATTTTCATTTTTAATTAAATACTCTTTAGTAGTTTTTTGTATCATTTCTAAATCAGATTCTGGCCAAGTATTTTTTAATTCTAGTCCTAAGCCAACTCCCTTATATTCGTATCCAAGATTTGGATATGTTTCATGTCTATTATAAAAAAATGCATCGTTATCATGATAAGCTTTGCATTTAACATTTTCTTTTTCAAATTGCTTTGACAAAGTAAGTGGTAAATAATTATTTTTAGTTTCAAGAAATGTAAGACCCGAATGCTGTGGGATCAAGCTTGACAAAACAGAAAATTCGCCATCTGAAGTGCTACCAGCCCACATAGGACAATAATAATTTGTGAAATTTAAACCCTCATTTTTCATTTTATAAAGTGTAGGAGTTAGCTCTTTTGAAATTGCAAGTGGGCTTAAACTTTCAGCACATATCATAATCAAATTTTTGTTTTTAAAAATACCAGTCATTTCATTCTGTTTTGTAGCTGGTACATTCTCTATATATGAATTAATTAATTGAAGTTGCTTGTCATTTGTTTTTTGATTGATACTTTCAAAATTTATATTTGTAATATTATAACCGTATTCTTTAATTTTATTAGTACTCTCATCTTCTGTTTCTGAAATTGTAGATATTATATTTTTTAATTCAAGCGTTTCTTCTTTTTTATCATTATTTGAAAAAATATTTTTATTTTCTCTTTTTAGTGGAGTAAAACTTTCTATTATATCTAAAAAAAATGTTGCAGGTAAGCCAAGGCTTTCCATAGTTGCTTCTGTAGTATTAAATGTTTTTAGAGCATAAGAGGGTGTAGCATATTTTGTGCCACCAAATATAATCAAAATAATCATTATAAGTATTGATGAAAAAATACCTATAAAAATATGAAAAAACTTTATTGCTTCTTTTGATTTTTTTATGATTAGTATACTTATTATAGTAATAATAACTATTGCTAATAAATAAAAAATATTTTTTGCCATAAAAAGAAGCATATCATGCCAAAAAGCAAATGCTTTAAGGCCATGAGTCATCATATATATAGTAAAAAATGAACGAAATATTGAATAATACACAATTTGTGCTATATAAAAAATTGATATTATACTAAAAGAAAAATATAAGATAATTTTTGAAATAATATTATTTTTAAATAATTTAGAAATCAAAAAAATAAAAGAAATTATAAATATATTAAATGATAAAGCAAAAATAAAACCTGTAGTATTAAAATTTTCCCCTATATTTATTCTGAAAATAATTTCTAAAATAATAATGTATATATATGATGATATTAAAAAATAAGAACTTGTTTTATTTATTTTATTCATAATAATTAATTTACAACAATATGATGAAATGTAGGTGTTTCTTTAGACAAAACATCAAATGTATACCCTTGTTGTATTAGCCCACTAATTACTTCTGGCAAAGCTTTTACTGTAGTAGTTTTTAATGGAGCATCATGCATCAAAACGCAAATTTGTTCTCTTCCTCCTGTTTGTGTTAAAACATTATTTACAATTGTATCCTTTGGTGTATTATTGCTACTTCCATCGCCAGAGGATACATTCCAATCAAAATATGTATACCCTAGATTCTCTACATATTTTGTTAAAACACTCATTATTCCTAAACAATATTTTATACTGGTTGAGTTGGAACTCCCACCAGCAAATCGCATAATATTGCTTTTAGTGCCTATATAATACTCAACTTTGTTACTAATATTGATTAAGTCTACAAAATAAGAGTATATATCTTTATATATTGAATATTCGTGAGTATCTGTATGAAGTCCTACAGCATGCCCCTCATCATAAATTTGTTTTACATACTCTATTTTTTCTGAACCTACTACAAAAAAAGTCGCTTTAATATTGTATTGCTTTAATATATTTAATATTTTTAATGTGTTTTGAGATGGCCCATCATCAAAAGTAAGATAACATACTTTTTGTTTTATAGTATTATCTAAAGACATAGAAAAAGAATTAATTGGCAAAATAGAAATAATTATTAATATTGAAATTATCTGTTTTATTCTTTTTTTCATTGTTTTAATTTTTTTCATAATCATACATATTACTATTTTAATATAAAAAAATCAATACACATTTTTATTTTCAAACATCATCATAATATATGACAAAATGCAAGTTGAAGCAAGCTCTGTTCTTAATATTCTCTTTCCTAGAGAAAAAATACTGCATCCTACTTCTTTTGCATATTCTATTTCTTCATTTGAAAAACCACCCTCTGGCCCTATTATTATGGCACATTTTTTATTATTTTCCATTTTATTTAAAAAATATATTGTTTCATCTACTCCTATTTTTTCTTCATAAAATAAAAATTTATAATCATAATCTTTTACAGTGTCTAGAGCTTCCCTAAAATTCATTATGTCACTAACAATAGGAATAAATCCTCTTCTTGATTGCATTGCAGCTTGAGTTGATATTTTTTGTAACCTTTCTACTACATTTTTTTTCTTTTTTTCTTCATATTTTACTATTGAATTTTTCATTTCACAAGGTATAATTTGTGATACTCCAAGCTCTGTAGTATTATCTGTAATAATATCTAGTTTATCTTTTTTTGCTAAACCTTGAATTAATGTAATATAAATAGGTAATTCGTTTTTTTCGCTTCTCTCAATTATTTTTAATACTAATTCATTATCATCTATTTTTATTATTTTTGTTTTATAATCATATTTTTGTATGCTAACTAGTACTATTTCATTTATTTTTACTCTAAGCGATTTTACTAGATGTATGTAATTCTCACTATTTTTAGGTATAATAAATGAAAGATTTTCATAAATATTTTCATTTTCTTTAATAAATATATGATGCATTTTTTAATTATAACATTTATTATTATAAAAATAAAGTGCTTGCAATTTATTAATATAGTGTTATAATAAGAAAATGTTTTTTTTTATAGAACAAATGTCTTTGTATCAAAGACATTTGCCTAAAAAATAATGTATATTTTCAGGAGGAGAATTATATGAAATTTAAGAAATTATTATCACTTGGGCTTGTTTTGACTCTTTCAATTTGTGCTTTAAGTGCTTGTAGTCAAAGTGCATCAAGTGGTAGTGCTAGTGGTAAAAAAGTTATTAAAATTGGTATTTTTGAACCAGCTACAGGTGAAAATGGTGGTGGTGGAAAGCAAGAAGCAGATGGAGTTTTATATGCTAATGAACAAATGCCTACAATAGAAATTAATGGTGAGACATATGATATTGAAATAGTAAATCTTGACAATAAATCTGATAAAACAGAAGCTGTCAATGTAGCTAATAAATTTATATCTGAAAAAGTATCTTGCGTTATTGGCTCTTATGGTTCAGGTGTGTCTATAGCTGCAGGCCCTATTTTTGAGGAAGCTAAGATTCCTGCAATTGGTGGTTCTTGTACAAATCCACAAGTTACAGAGGGTAATGAATACTACTTTAGAGTATGTTTCCTTGATCCATTCCAAGGAACTGTAATGGCTAATTTTGCAAAACAAAATGGTTACAAAAAAGCTGCTGTACTTACACAATTAGGTGATGACTACTCAGAGGGTCTTGGTTCATACTTTAAGACAGCTTTCAAGAGTGCATCTTTAGGCGGTGAAATAGTTGCAGAAGAAAAATTCCAAACAAATGCAACAGATTTTAAAGCTCAATTAACAAATATTAAAAATTCAAATGCAGATTTTATTTTTGCTCCATCTTCTATTACAACAGCTCCACTTATAATTAAGCAAGCTAGAGAGCTTGGAATTAATGCAAAAATTGGTGCTGGAGATACTTGGGAAAATGGTACTATTATTGATAATGCTGGTAAGTCTGCAGAGGGTGTTGTTTTTTCAACATTTTATGATGAGAATGATGTAAATGCTACAGCTGAAGCAAAATCATTTGTACCAGGATTCAAAGAATATTTAAAGAAAACAAATCAACCAGACATAATACCAGCAGTTTCTGCACTTGGATACGATGCTTATCTTGCTGCATACAAAGCTATAGAAAAAGCACAATCTACAAATGGTGAAAAAATTAAAGATGCATTAAAAACTATTTCATTTGATGGAGTTACAGGTCATATTTCTTTTGATGAAACTGGTGATGCTGTAAAAAATACAGCTTATATTAAAGAAATAAATAATGGTCAATTCAAATTTCTTACAACAACAACTATAGGTTAAAAAAAATAAAGGATAAAAAATGAATTTATCAATAATTTTACAACATTCATTAACTGGAATTTCACTTGGTGGATCCTATGCGCTTATAGCCATAGGATACACTCTTGTGTATGGAATTCTTAGATTAATAAATTTTGCACATGGCGATATTTTTATGATGGCAGGTTACTTTATGATATTCTCTTATTCAATTTTCCCTTGGTATATTGCTATCTTAGTTACTATAGTAGCAACTATTATTCTTGGTGTAGTAATTGAAAAAAGTGCTTATAAGCCATTAAGACAATCTCCAAAAATGTCTGTAATGATTTCTGCTATTGGAGTATCATACTTATTGCAAAATTTGGCAACTTATTTATTTAGTGCCTTGCCTAGAGAATATCCAGAAATACCTGGGTTAAAGAAAATATTTCATATTGGAAATATCTATGCTTCTCTTGTTACTTTTTTAACACCAGTTGTTACAATTGTTCTTGTTATATTCTTACTATTCTTAATAAATAAAACAAAAATAGGTATGTCTATGAGAGCTGTATCAAAAGATTATGAAGCAGCTTCACTTATGGGCATAAAATTAAATAAAACAATTTCTTTTACTTTTGCTATTGGATCATTTCTTGCTGCTATAGGTTCTATATTATATTTTACAGATAGAATGACAGTGTTTCCTTTCTCTGGATCTATGCCAGGATTAAAATGTTTTGTAGCTGCTGTTTTTGGAGGAATTGGATCTATTCCAGGTGCTGTTCTTGGTGGATTTTTTCTTGGTATTGGGGAAACAATCCTTATAGCTTGTGGACAATCTACATTCTCTGATGCTTTTACATTTATAGTATTAATTATTATGCTTTTATTTAAACCTACAGGTTTATTTGGTGAAAAATCAATTGATAAAGTTTAAAGGAAGAAAAAATGCAATTAAAGAATAAAAATAAAATAAGAAATATAATACTGAGTATTATTTTAATATTAATAGTAAATGGTATTTTATCATTCTTACAAGTAAATAAAAGCGATTATTATTATATTATTTCTATTATTCAAAGGTCTTTAGTTTTTGCTGTTATAGCTTGCTCAATGAATTTAGTTATTGGATTTACAGGTTTATTCTCTCTTGGTCAAGCTGGTTTTATGGCTATAGGTGCATATGTAACTGCTATTTTTACTATACCAATAGAAAGAAGACCAAATGTTTATTATATAAATGGAATAAATGATTATTTAGCAAATATATATATCCCTTGGCCTATTGCACTAATTCTTGGTGGATTAGTAGCTGCTCTTTTTGCTTTTCTTATAGGTATGCCAGTTTTGAAATTAAAATCTGATTATTTAGCTATAGCTACCTTAGGTTTTGCAGAGATACTAAGAGCTGTTATAGCTTCCCCTATGATGGATAGAATTACAAATGGTTCTTTTGGATTAAAAAATATTCCTGGTTTTTCTAATATTATAGAACTTACTATCATAAGTGCTATATGTATTTTGATAATGATTTTACTTGTTAATTCATCGTATGGTAGAGATTTTAAAGCTATTCGAGAAGATGAAATTGCTGCAGAAGCAATGGGAATAAATATTTTTAAGATGAAGCAATTGTCTTTTGTTATTTCTTCTTTTTTTGCAGGCGTAGGTGGTGGAATGTTTGCAATGTTTATTAGATCAATTGATTCAAAAACATTTCAAGTTTCTCTTACATATGATATTCTTTTAATGGTAGTGCTTGGTGGTATTGGCTCATTTACAGGTTCTATACTTGGTTCTTTTCTTGTAACTGCTAGTAAAGAGCTTTTAAGATTTTTTGATGAACCATTTTTGCTTTTTGGAAAAATAGAAGTATCTCTATTTAGACCAGGCTTTAGAATGGTTATTTTTTCAATTTTATTAATGGTAGTAGTTTTATTTTTTAGAAAAGGAATTATTGGTGGCAAAGAGTTTTCATGGGATAAAATTATTAACTTTTTTATAAAACCTAATCATAAGAAAAAAGATGAAGAGAGTATATAATTATGAATAACATTTTAACTCTTACAAATATGACAATGCAATTTGGTGGTGTAGTAGCAATAAGCAATCTTAGTTTAAAAGTAGATGATGGCGAAATCGTTGCTTTGATTGGACCTAATGGTGCTGGCAAGACTACTGCTTTTAATTGTATTACAGGAATTTATACTCCTACAGATGGATCAATTTTTTTTAAGGATAAACCATTACTTCGTATTCCTACATATGAAATAACAAAATTGGGTATTTCTAGAACTTTTCAAAATATTAGATTATTTTCTAGCTTAAGTGTATTTGATAATGTATTGATAGCTCTTCACTTAAGAGCAAAAGATAACCCTCTTAGTGCTACTCTTCGATTCAATTATAAAGAAGAAAAAAGAATGAGAGAGGAAGCATCAATCTTATTAGAAAAACAATCTTTATTAAAATATAAAAATGAAATAGCCTCTTCTCTACCATATGGTTTGCAAAGAAGACTAGAAATTGCAAGGGCACTTGCTACTAGCCCTACTCTTCTACTCTTAGATGAGCCAGCAGCTGGTATGAATCCACAAGAAACAAAAGAATTAACTGAATACATTTTTCAAATAAGAAAAGAATATAACTTAAGCATTCTTATGATAGAGCATCATATGGATTTAGTTATGGATATTTCTGATAGAATATATGTGCTTGATTTTGGAAAAATGATTGCACACGGTTCTCCAAAAGAAATACAAAATAATCCGCAAGTAATTAAAGCTTATTTGGGAGAAGCTGAATAAGATTATTTATATAATATTCAAGGAGCATATTTAATGTTACGAATAGAAAATTTAAAAGTAAACTATGGTGGTATTGAAGCTGTAAAAGGTATTTCTTTTGATGTTGAAGATGGCAAAATAGTAACTTTAATTGGAGCAAATGGTGCAGGAAAATCAACTACTCTTAGGACAATTTCTGGTTTAGTAAGAAAAAGCTCTGGCTCTATTATATTCAATGGCGATGAAATTAGTCATCTTGATGCTTCTGATATAGTAAAAAAGGGTATTACACTTTGCCCAGAGGGAAGAAGAGTATTCCCCGATATGACAGTTCTTGAAAATATTAAAATTGGTGCATATTTAAGAAATGATAATTTACAAAATGATATTAACAAAATATATTCAATGTTTCCTATTTTGCAAGAGAGAAATTGGCAACTTGCTGGTACTTTATCTGGTGGTGAACAACAAATGCTTGCTGTAGCAAGGTCTTTGATGTCTAACCCAAAAATAATGATGTTGGATGAACCAAGCCTTGGTTTAGCTCCCTTGATAGTAAAAGAAAAATATAATAAAAGATATTAATGATCAAGGTGTTACTATTTTATTGATAGAACAAAATGCAAATATGGCTTTAAGAATAGCTAATAAAGCTTATGTACTAGAAACTGGGAAAATTGTATTAAATGGAAGTGGTGAAGAATTATTAAAAAATGAAGAAATAAAAAAAGCTTACTTAGGAAAATAATAATGTATAAAAAAACTATTAAAAAAATAATAATGTTCTCACTTTTTTCTATTTTTATTATTTTGTTTTACAACACTTCTTTTTGTAAAAGTGATGTAATAATTCAAAAGAATAGTAATGAATTTAATCCTATATTTGAAGAAAATACTAACAATGATACTATCTCAAATAATAATAATTATATTAATAAAAGCTCACAAGTTTATCAATCAAAAGATGATGCATACAAATCATTTTTTGGAGATTTTTACTCTTATGTAATTAATTATAAAAAAGCTGGTTTACAATTAACAAAAAAAAATATATATTCTTTAGAAGATTTTTATGCTTATTGTTCTAAATGGCTTGGTGGAACTGATGGAATGCCACAAGTAGGTGAATTACTAGGAAAGTATTATTTCAAAAAAGATACTGGTGGAAATTTAGAAAACCAAACTATAGATGATGGTTTTATAGGATATTGCTTGTATAATAAAAAACATGTAGAATTAATTCATTTTCTTTGCACATTTTTTTCTACTTGGAGATTTGATGAAGAATATGTAGGTATTCATGGTTACGATTTTTTAGCTGACCCCTATGCTTCTATGGTTGATACAGCAAAGTTTTTTTATTATGAAAAAGAAACTATTCCAAAGTTTATATATGTGAAAAAAAATGTTCCTAATTTATATGATTTTTTTGAAGATTATTTTGTGAATAAAGAAAGTCAATAAATGGATAGGGCACCTAGGTCTGTGTCAATAGTATTTGCATTGTAGAGGATTAATACATCTTCTATTTTTTTGTCTTCTATAAAATCTTTGATTGATTTGTGATAAGACCTTGGATCAAATATATATATGTTTTTGTAATGTGATAATAAAAAAGGTATAAAACAATTTGCATAAGAATCCTTAATAATAACTAATTCTTTATCTTGTTTAAAATTTAAATTTTCTATTTCTACAAATGAATGCAAATTATCCAAAAATAAAGAATATTTATCTTTCTTATTTAAATAATCATAATTATATAATGAATTATTTTCTATATTATCATATTTTACTTTTATACTCTCTTTGTAATCATGAACATATATAGTATCACTTTTTATGCCCAATAAATTTACTTTTGAATAAGTAGTACCATAAAAATTATTATCTACTTCTTTTTCATTATATTCTACAGCTTCTTCATCCATAACTTCCATTAATTTTTTGTATGCAATATATGCACCATAAGTCGTCCAGTGGTGGTCAGTATTATAATATAAATCTTTTGTATTATTTTCTTTTTCATTAAAAAAAGTATCTCTTAAATCTACAAAATTCTCTCTTTCTGCACTTTGTAAAAAATAATTTATAATCTTATTTTGGTCGTATGAAGTATTATATTTTGGCATTTGATCATTGTATATCAAATTTTTACTTGGTACTATCATAGTATAAAAATTTGTATTAGTATTTATGCTTTCAAAAAATAAATTAAACACATTTTTAATTTTTTCAATATTTTTTGGTTTTTCACATATATCAAATAATTTTTTATCACTAGAAATATATACATTATTTATTTCTTTTTTACCAATAAAAATATCTATTTCGCTCTTTAATGTAATAAAAAAATCTCTAAAAGGAAAATGATCAGAAAAATGGTCATATAAATCTTTTGAAAAATCTCCATTCATTATACTCTCTATACTTACTTTTGGAAATTTTTTTAAATACCTATTTTCACTTTCAGAAAAATCTTCTTTTTTAAAAACAAAAATCATAATAAAAAATATTATTATTAAAAATGATATTATAATTGTAATTTTATTTTTGTTTTTCATATTAAAACCTAAAATATAAAAATGGTGTATAACTATCATTCACTATATTAGCAATTGATATAAAGAATAATATAATAATTATACTTATTTGTATGGAATTATATAAGTATGGGATTTTTACTTTCATTTTACTTATATAATTTTTGATACACATACATATAGGTAGAGATACAATTAATCCTATTATAATTATTACAAAATTATTACTTATTTGCCAAAAGAAAAAATTATCTATATAATTACTGTTTGTTATAAAAAATAATTTTGAAAAATATAATTTGATTTGTGAAAAGTCTCCTATAGCAAAAAATACAAAACCTATTAATATTAAAACTGAAGCATATATGTGTTTACATATCTTATTCATTTTAATTAAAATATTATTTAATACATATTTTTCTATTACTAGAATAATACCAAAATATAGACCCCAGCAAACATAACTATAATTTGCACCGTGCCAAAGCCCAGTCAATATCCAAACAATTAATATATTTCTAATATGATTAATTTTTGATACTTTGCTACCACCAAGTGGAATATATACATAATCTCTAAACCAGGTAGAAAGTGATATATGCCACCTCCTCCAAAAATCTGTAATAGAAATGGAAGCAAAAGGGTAATTGAAATTTTCTTCATAATTAAAACCTAACATTTTCCCCATACCTATAGCCATATCAGAGTATGAAGCAAAATCTAAATATAAAGCCATCAAAAAAATAAATATAGAAAAAAATGCACTTACAATCGACAAATTCTCAAAACCATATTTTTCTGTTTCTTTCCATATATTAAACAATTGGTTAGCAAGTAATGTTTTTTTGAAAAGTCCTATTAAAAATCTATTGAAACCTAAACAAAAATTATTTTTATTTACTTCTCTACTTCTTAAATTGTGTTGAACTATTTGAAATCTTACTATAGGTCCAGCAATTAATTGTGGAAACATTGAAATATATGTTAAATAGTTTATGAAACTGTTTTCTACTTCACAATCTTTTCTATACATATCTATAGTGTAACTCAAGCTTTGAAATATAAAAAAACTAATGCCGATTGGTAATGTGCTTTCATGAATGTATAAATTTACATTGAGTACTTTGGATATTATAGATAATAAAAATGAAAAATATTTTGCATAAATTAATATAGATAAATCTATGAATATTGAAGAAAATAATATTACTTTTTTTATTTTTATGTTATTAGCATATTTATTAATTAATTTACCAAAATTAAAATCTAAAAAAGATATTAAAATCATTACAAAAACATATTTTGGTTCTCCAAAAGAATAAAAAATTAAACTAAAAATTAATAAGCAAAAATTTTTATATTTTATTGGTAAAAAAAAATATAATATAAAAAATATTGGAAAAAAAATAAAAATAAAAGGTATGCTATTGAATATCATTTGGCACCTTTCTTATATAATCTCTTAGTGTATTTAATATGATTTCGTAAGCACTGTCAGACAAATGCACATATTTATCTGTAGAATAAATACCTTTTAGATCTCCATTTTCATCAATTAATTTTGAATACACATCTATAAAACCAACCTCGTTCTCTTTTGCAAATACTTTTAATGTATCATTGAATATTTTAATATTTTCTCTATTTAATTTATATACACTTACTCCCTTATAAGCACCAGTCATAGTAATCAAATGGATGTTGGTATCTGGAGCAAAAGATTTTATTTTATCAATTAATTCTTTATAATAAATAAAAGTTTCTTCTATAGTAAAACTTTCTAAATCATTGACACCTAGGCAAATAAATGTATTCTTAGCTTGCATCAAATTTATTGATTCCCATATAGGATATCTTTTTCCTAAGTATAATGGATAAGGAATTTTTGTCCAGTCTGGATGTAAACAAATATTTGTAGATAAAGATATTACTGTTAGGAATTTAATTTGACTTAAATAGGAAGTATTTCTTTGCATACAATAATTCTCAAAGCCTTTTGTAACAGAATCTCCAATAAAAACAGAATTGATTAAAAAATTATCAATTTCACTCTCATTAAGAAAAACATTTGGACCTAATTTTTCACCATTAAAAAGGTCTGTTGGTGATGATTTGATTATAGAAAAACTATATGAATTAGATAATAATATAAATATTCCTAATAATATATTTATAATAAATATTTGTTTATTTTTTTGAATCATAAATTATTTATTCTATACTCACCCATATTTCTGGTCTAACAAGTACATTAGTTGCTAGTATTGTAACTCCCATAGGACTTTTTCTGCCATAAGCATCTACAACCATTGAGGTATAGTTATCAATCCCTTGATTTCTTAACCAATAAAAACCATTTGAATAAACACTACTATCTACACTTGCCCAGGCACCTTGCCAAATTGCATAAGATGATGCCTTACATTTTGAATTATTTTCACTACCTAAGTAAGTATTTACTTCTCCCTCACTTGGTATAAAAACATAATCATTAGAAGCTTTGCCACTTGAGATACCTGTTGTTTTATTTTTACTTGTGCCAATTCTGCTTCTTACGATAAGCTCTCTTTCATTTTTATTAAAAGCATTTTTATAAAAAGTAGTATTTAACCAATTGCGTAAAGAAGAATTGCTCCAATTGACTGGTGTTAAAGTAGAATTGTATTGCTTACAATCTAGCCCCTTTTCTGCAATTAGTAATGCTTTACCATCTTTTATATCTAAGATTTTCCATCTGATTTTTTCTTTTGAATTATAATCATGTGTGCTTTGTGCATAAGAACCAAATTGAACATAATTCCCTACTCTAAAATCACTTGTGCCAAAGTTAGTTCTTAGTGTTGCACTATCTATAACTTTTGTGTTGTCTGTATTTGAGTGTGTTGTATTTGGTGTATGTATATTTGTATTATTATTTGTAATTGATTGAATACTACTTGTATTGCTTCTTGTGCTAAAATTATAAATATCACTTAGTATCCTGTCTTTTGCTATTTGGACTATAGTGTTGTTGTTATTAGTGGCATTATTTACTATATTAATATTATTCTTTATTTCACTTATAGTAGAAAATGAAGCAATCATTCTTCTTTCTTCATCTATTTTTATTTGCATTAAAGAAGCTTCTATTGATTCACTTTGTACTTTTACAATATTTCTTTTTTCATCTGATTGAAATTTTAATACAAGTGCAATAGAAGCAAAAGCTGCTAGTATAATCATAATTAATGCGTACTTTAATATCTTCTTATTTTTGTTTGTATTATGATTATTTTTTTTAGAATAATCTAATTTAGCACCACAAACACGACAAAATACAAAACCATCAGGTGTTTCATTTCCACATTTTTCGCATATCATATTCTATTCTCCTACAAAATAATCATTAATAGCTAGTGCTATTTTTTTACTTAATTCATTTAAGCGTAAATCACTGTGATCTGAAGCTTTATCTCCTAGTTCTAAATCTATTGTGGGTATATTAGAATAAGAAATTTGAGTTAAGTCCATACCCATTCTTCCGTTACCATAAATTTTTTCATTATTATTTTTTAAATAATTAATTATACAATCTCCTAATTCATCACTCATTTTGTATGTATTAATAACTGGTTCCATTTCAAGAAATGATTTTACTTTTGGAGCTCCTATATAAAATATGCCCTCATCGTTAGTAGTAGAGTTGTAATGAATAGAAATATGTATATTTGCAACATTATTCGATATAACAGTTCTTGCAATATTATCTAATTGAGTATTATCATTTTCTCTTAGCATAAGAACAGAGTATCCAAGGTTTAATAATTCATCTCTTAAAAATAATGAAAATTTTAAATTCACTTCTGCTTCGGTAGTGCCATCTAAAAATGTCATTCCACTTGAAATTGCCATACTATTAACTTCTCCTACAGCATTAGTGCCTCCAGTTACTTTTGGACTTCCATCTGGATGTGATAAAGTTTTTTGTTTTTCGCCGTCTTTAGTACCATGCCCTGCATTAATAGCAATAATTTTGTCATAATATTTATTATCTGAATTAATATATAATTTTGCTTTGTGTGAATGAATTTTTGACTTGTTTGCATTCTCCCAAGCTAGGTCAAGTGGTATATCTTTAATATAAATATTTTGTTTATATTTTATTACAGTGCTTTTTATTCCTAAGTAGTCTTCATAATACTTTATATCTTTTTTATTATCGTTATAACTTATATCAATATTTTCAAGTGGAAAATCACTTGATTCTTGTATATTTATATTTGATATTACATTGTTTTGTTTATTATTGCAAGAAGAAATTAAACAACAAGTACATACTATTAGAATAAAAAATGTTTTTTTATTATAAAATTTTTTCATTTCACATATTCATCATATACTCTAAAAATTCATTTACTTTTGGAGTTAAATATGTCAAATGTACCATAGTAGAAACATGAGCTCCATCAAAATCTAAATAATTTGATCTATCCATTATATTATAATTCCAATTTTGATAATCTTCATATAAATCAAGTATAGGAATATTATGTATTAAAGCCCAATTTTTTAATATAGCTACATACTCCATACATCTTGTTTTGTATGGTTCTCTCTCTTCCAAAGAAGCCCAAGGGAGTGGTAATACTAGACCAACTTTTACACTAGAATTTATTTTTAATGCATTATACAAAAATAAGTTTAAGCAACCATATAGAGTTAAATTTGTATTATCAAATATTGTGCCATAAGGGTAGGGTGCATAATCTTGCATAAGCACATCATTGAATGAACCAAAAACAGTCAAAAGAGTTGTTTTCTCTGACATAGATGCTACTCTCATATAGTAAGGAAAAGATGTATAATGTGTAAATACTTGATCAGTAGCAAAAGATTTGAATCCTGTTCCCATCATTGCAAGGTTTGTTGTTTCTACATCTTTTGTAGCTGCAATATAATCCATATACAAGGGAGTAGTCTCGCCATACTTTCTATGGTCTGAGATTGAGTCTCCTAGTATACACCATCTCACTACTACTTGATCATTTCTTTCTACTATGACTTTTGAAGATCCAGTAACATTATCACTTGCATTTGAGTCCATAGATAAAGAAAAGATTATAATAATAAATAATATTTTAATTAAAGATTTGAAATTTTTCATTTTAAAGTGCTAAGGTATTGCCTTGCGTACCCCCTTAAGGTATTTTCCCATAAAGAATAATATTGAGATTTTATATGAAAGTATGAATCAGATGAATACTCTGGATCCATATCTCCATTTTGATTTGAATAAGGTGATGCCATATCTATAAAACCTATATTATTATTTTCACACATCACTTTTAAGTTATAATTGAATAATCGGATACCATCATTAGTTTGAAAAGCACTTCTTCCAGAATTTCTTACAATATAAGTAAGTGAAATAATGTGTATTTTTACATCTGGTATTTTAGCTTTTATTCTATCTATTAATGATTGATACATTAATATATTAGTATTAATATCTGTATATATTAAATCACACATACCCAAATATATAAATACATTTTTTTTGCCACAAAGAAGAATTGCATCTTCAGCTAGTCTCTTTTGACCCATATATGTTGGATGAATGCTATCTCTTGATACTTCTTGCAAAACATCATTCAAACGCATTGATTTTGCAAAAAGAAATGTTGCATCACAAAAATTATTTACTTCTTTTCTTTGAGTGAATGAATAAAAAAACATTACTATAGAATCACCCAAATAAACAGAATTATTTAAAAAAGTAGTGATTTCATCTTCTGAAACATACTTTGGTAAATTGTTTATATCAAATTGTGTACTAGTTTCTGTATTTATTTCTGTAGCCATATTGTTTTTTGAAAAAGAAATACAAAAAAGTAATAACATAATAATACAAAAACTAAATTTAATATATTTCATTATAAAAAAATATCCTTTTAATTAATATTATCTTCGATTATCTTCAAAATTTCTTCTTCATTTCGTGATAAAACTGCATAAAGATAATCATTTTTTTGTTTTAATTTTGAAGCGTATACATAATCATACTCTTCTTTATTATAATTCTCTATTTCGAATTTAATATTTTCAATAACCATATTAAGTGTGTCTTTTAATTCTTCTACTTTATCGTAACCACTTGTGTTAATAATTATAATAGTTTCAGCTGAATATGGATTATCTGATATTGAATAAATATATTCCTTAAGCTCATTTGTAGGAATACCAAGATTATTTTGCAAATATGAATCTGGCATTGTTATAGCTTCATCAAGTGCTACTTCTTTTGTTATTTTATTATAAATTTCATTTAAAGTAATATTTGTTTCTTCTTTTTTATTGCAAGAAATTAATAATAAACATAACAAAAAAATAGATAATAATTTCAAATGTTTCATACATTACTCTCCTAAAAATATTATAACATATAAAAAGAGTAGGTGCAAGTTAAAATAAAATGTACCCTACTCTTTTTATAATTTTAATTATTTTATATTAAGTTTTTTCTCTTTTTTGATAAGAGGTATGCAATATTTTGTGTGCAATATGTGAATTTGGTTTTTCCAAAAATTCTTTGTATACTTGCTTTATTATAGGATTTTTGTGTGATTTCCTATATTGCATTGATTTATCATAATCATATAATACTTTTGCTCTTTTTTGTCTGTAGTCTGTTGTGTTCCTAATAAAGGCAGGTACTTGAGGCTGTCCACCTCCATTTATACATCCACCTGGGCAACCCATTATTTCTATGAAATGATAATCTGCTTTTCCCTCTCTTATTTTATTGAGTAATATTTTTGCATTTGACATAGAAGAAGTGATTGCAACTTTTACATCCAACTTACCAATTTTAAGAGTAGCCTCCCTTATGCCATCTATACCACGAACTTGCTTGTAATCAAGGTTTTTCATATCCTTTCCAGTTAAAACATCGACTGCAGTTCTTATTGCTGCTTCCATAACTCCACCAGAAGCGCCAAATATAACACCAGCACCTGTAGAAATACCAAGTGGTTCATCAAATTTTTCTTCTGGAAGTAAATCCCAATTTATGCCAGCTTTCTTCATCATGCGTGCAAGCTCTCTTGTAGTCATTGTGTAATCTAAATCTGGATTCCCTTTTCCTGCTGCACTCTCATCATCCCTTTGTATCTCAAATTTTTTTGCAGTGCAAGGCATTACAGAAACAGATACAACATCTTCTACTTTCCAGCCCATTTTTTTAACAAAATATGTTTTTATCATAGCTCCAAACATTTGTTGAGGTGATTTGCATGTAGATAAATGAGGTAAAAGATCTGGATAGTATGCTTCGCAATATTTTATCCAACCTGGAGAGCAAGATGTAATCATTGGTAGAACGCCATTATTTTTTATTCTGTCTATTAATTCATATGCTTCTTCCATAATAGTTAAATCTGCTGCAAAGTCTGTATCAAATACATAAGTAAAACCTAACCGCCTTAGACCTGCAACCATTTTGCCCTCGCCTTTTGTTCCAATAGGATAACCAAACTCTTCTGCAATTGCAGCTCTAACTGCTGGTGCTGTTTGAACTATGACTTTTTTTGTAGGGTCTTTTATCAATTCAAATATTTTATCTATATCTGATTTTTCATACAATGCACCTGTAGGGCATACATTTATACATTGCCCACAAGATATGCAAGAAGTCTCTCCAAGACCTTTGTCAAAGTGTGATCCTATAAAAGTATTAAAGCCTCTTTTATTAGGTCCTATAACACCTACTCCTTGAACTTTCTCACAAATTGCAACACATCTTCTGCATAATATACATTTTGAATTATCTCTAATCATATGTGCAGATGATTCATCCAAATTAGATGCAGTCATACTTCCAGCATATTTATATTGATCTTCTACACCAAGCTCTTTACACAAAGTTTGCAATTCACATTCACCAGATCTAATACAAGACAAGCATTCCATTTTGTGATTAGATAATAATAATTCTAATGTTTTCTTTCTTGACTCTATTACTGTTTTAGAATCTGTAGTTATTTCTATGCCCTCATTGCAAGGGTACACACAAGATGTAACAAGTGCCTTTGCTCCTTTTACTTCTACAACGCACATACGGCAAGCACCTATTTCATTAATGTCTTTTAAAAAGCAAAGTGTTGGTATTTCTATTCCAGCTACTCTACAAGCTTCTAATATAGTAGAACCTTTTTTTACTTTATAATCTTTACCATTAATTTTAATATTCAAAAAATTATTTTTTATAATTTTTGAAGAATTACTTTTAATTGTGCTACTTGATTTTAAACTCTTATTTACTAAACTTTTTGTTTGTGCTTTTGTAGCTTGTTTTTTATTTTTTAATGCTTTAGAAACTGTTTTACTTTTTTTATTATCTTTTGATTTTAATATTTTTTTAACTTGAGGCTTTGAAGCTTTTTTTAGCTTAGCCTTAGTTTTATTATTTGCTATCGCCATTTTTTTATCCTCCTTAACCTCTACTTATTGCATTAAATTTGCAATTATCAAAACAAGTTCCGCACTTTATACATTTTGATTGGTCAATTTTGTGTGGCATTTTTAATGACCCCTCTATGCAGTTCACAGGACAATTTTTTGCACAAAGAGTGCAACCCTTACATTTTTCTTCATCTATTTTGAAATTTAGTAATGCTTTACATACACCTGCTCTACACTTATGATCTCTTACATGCTCTATATACTCATCTTTAAAATATCTTAGTGTAGAAAGAACAGGATTAGGAGAAGTTTGACCCAAACCACAAAGAGAGTTATCTCTTATATAATAACAAAGCTCTTCTAGTTTATCTAGGTCTTCCATTGTAGCTTTGCCCTCTGTTATTTTGGTTAAAATCTCGTGCATTCTTTTTGTGCCTATACGACAAGGTGTACATTTGCCACATGATTCTTCAACTGTAAATTCAAGGAAGAATTTGGCTATATCTACCATACAATTATCTTCGTCCATTACTATAAGCCCACCAGAACCCATCATTGAACCTATAGCTATTAAATTATCATAATCAATAGGTACATCATAATTCTCTATACTTATGCATCCACCAGATGGTCCACCAGTTTGTGCTGCTTTGAACTTTTTGCCATTTGGAATACCACCACCTATATCTTCTACTATCTCTCTAAGTGTAGTGCCCATAGGAATTTCAACAAGACCTGTATTTTTTACTTTTCCACCAAGAGCAAAAACTTTTGTGCCTTTAGATTTTTCTGTGCCCATTGATTGAAACCATTTAGCACCTTTTACTATAATCCTAGGAATATTTGCAAAAGTTTCTACATTATTTAAAATTGTTGGTTTATCAAAAAGACCTTTTAGTGCTGGAAATGGAGGCCTTGGATGTGGCTCACCTCTCTTCCCCTCAATTGAAGTCATAAGAGCTGTTTCTTCTCCACAAACGAAAGCACCAGCTCCAAGCCTAAGTTCAATATCAAAATCAAATTTTGTATTGAATATATTTTTTCCAAGCAAGCCATACTCTCTTGCTTGATTAATAGCAATATTTAATCTTTGAACAGCAATTGGATACTCTGCTCTTACATAAATATAACCTTGATTAGCACCAATAGCATAACCTGCTATAGCCATAGCTTCGAGTACAACATGAGGATCTCCCTCAAGCACAGACCTATCCATAAAAGCACCTGGATCTCCCTCGTCTGCATTACAGCACACATATTTTTGATCTGATTTATTTGCTGCTGCAAGAGACCATTTCCTACCTGTAGGAAAACCTGCTCCGCCTCTTCCTCTTAAACCAGAATCCAATATCTCTTTAATTACACTTTCTGGTGTCATCTTGGTTAATACTTGACCTAAGGCCTCGTATCCACCTGTACCAATATATTCATCTATACTCTCTGGATTAATTACTCCACAATTTCTTAAAGCTATTCTTGTTTGTCTTCCATAAAAAGTTGTGTCTGCAAGTGGTGTAATATTATCTCCTTGTATAGTTTCATCATATACAAGTCTTGTAACAGGACGCCCTTTTAAGAAATGCTCACTTACTATTTCACTAATATCCTCTGGTTTAACTTGGGCATAAAATATTCCCTCTGGATATACAATCATAATTGGCCCAAGTGCACAAAGACCATGACAACCTGTATCAACTATACACACTTCTTCTTGAAGATTTTGTTTTTCTAACTCTTCAATAAGCGCTTCTTTTACTAATGGGCTTTTTGATGAAGTACAACCTGTGCCAGCGCATAATAAAACATGTAGACGGTACATATTTATTCCTCCTTATTTATTCTCTTTAAGTGTGTACTCTGCGATTGCCTTTCCACCTTTAACATGTTTTTCTAATACTTCTAAAGCTTTCTCTTTATTCATTCTAACATAAGTTACTTTTTCTTTTCCTGGTATAATAACTTCTACTATAGGCTCGTATTGACAAAGACCTATGCAACCTGTTTGAAGAACTTGCACCTTATCTGTCAATTTTTGCTCTTGAACAGCATCCGATAGTGCTTTTAAAACTGGTCTTGCACCAGCTGCAATACCACAAGTAGCCATACCTACTACTACTCTTGTATGATTATGATCCTCTGTTCTCATACTTACTTGTGATTGCATTTTTTCTTTTATTTGTCGTAATTCTTCTAGTGATTTCATTTATCTACCTCCATTTTATTCTCTTTTAAATATTCTTTTATAAAATTTGATACTTCTATACTCTCTAATGAAATATCGCCAAGTATGTTTTTTATTTCTTTTGTACTTAAGTTGAATGATTTTTCTTGTTTATTTTTTTTTGTAACTTTGTATTCATAATAAAAATCTATTTTCGTATTAAATATTATTAAAGTGTAAATTGTATCATTAATATCTCCAAGTGGTAGCATATTAATATGAGACATATTATATCTTGCTTCTAGAGTAGTACCTATATCTTTTGTGGATTTTATATCAAATTTTCCATTTGTTATTTCACAACTCTCTTTAAAAAAAGGGATTCCTAGACCAACATCTCTTGTTTTCCTTTTTGTAAAAAAAGGATCAAGTGCTTTTTTTACTTCCTCTTTTGTCATACCAATTCCATTGTCTTCAATTTTTATAGTAAGAGTATCTTTACTATAATCAATATGAACAAAAATTTGAATAAAAGTTGATAATGCTTTTATGGAATTTTGAGCTATATCTAAAACATTTAAAGATATTTCTGGCATAATAAACCTTAATTGTATTTATTTAAAATATCTTTTACTTGATTAGGATTTAATCTTCCATAAACTTCATCATTTATCATAAAAACAGGTGCTAGCCCACAAGCACCTACACAACGGCACGAATCCAATGAAAACTTTTTATCACTTGTGCATCCGCCTGCATCAATTTGTAACTCTTTTTTTAATTCATCAAATATTTTCCCAGCACCCTTTACATAGCAAGCAGTCCCAAGACATACAGATATTTTGTATTGTCCTTTTGGAACTAAAGTGAATTGCGAATAAAAAGTAGATATTCCATAAACTTTTTCAATAGGAATATTCATTTCTGTTGAAATTATTTTTTGAACTTCAATTGGAAGAAATCCATATATCTCTTGTGCTTTTTGCATAATCATTATAAGTGGTCCCTTATCATTTTTATGCGTATTGATAAAAGATATCAATTCTTTCTCTTGTTCTTTTGTGCCATCAAATGTTACAGCATTTGTATTCATAAGCAAATTTTCCCTCCTTCATTTCTTATAAAAATTATTTATATTATATCATAATAATTTAAATAGTTCTATAGCAAATTACTTGCTTTTTATATAAAACTGTGATATTTTTATTTATATAAACTCATATTTTGTAACTATTGGAGGTTTATTATGACAATAAAACAATTACAAAATGTATTGAAATGTAAATGTTTAACTAATGATGCAGAAGAAACACTTGAAAATAATAAAATAGAGTCGGCTTTCGCTTGTGATATGCTATCAGAAGTGCTTGCTTTTGGCAAGGGTCAAGAATTATTGATAACAGGGCTTACAAACCCTCAAGTTATAATAACATGCAAAATGCTCGATATTTCTTGTATTTTGTATGTAAGAAGCAAACAGCCAAATGAAGATTTTATTAAATTAGCAAAAGAAAATGGTATAGTTGTACTTGCTACAGGGCACAGAATGTTTACTGCTTGTGGTATATTATATGAAGCAGGAATAAAATAATGAGTATAAAAATCCCCGATAATATGCCCACAATATACACTTTTAATGTTATTGGCAAGGATTTGATTAATGCTGGTATAGCTTCTCAACAAATAAAAAAAATACTAGAATCTCTAGGTATAGAAAAAGATATTATAAGAAAGATCTCAATTGCATTATACGAGGGTGAAATAAATATGGTTATTCATGCAAATGGAGGTCAAATTACATGCGTATTTTATGAAGATAAATTGCTCCTAGAGCTTAGAGACAAGGGACCTGGTATAAAAGATGTGCAAAAATGTATGCAACCTGGGTATTCTACAGCAACAGAAGAAATAAGAGAAATGGGCTTTGGTGCTGGTATGGGTTTATATAATATGCAAAAAAATTCAGACTTTTTGTGTATTGATACTGTTGTAGGTATGGGTACTACAATTACTATGGAAATATTTTTGGAAAAAATAAATGAAAGTAAATGAATTAATTAAAAATATTGATTTTGAAATATTATCTATGCCAAATGAGAATGCAAGTGTAGAATCTGTTTATTGTTGTGATTTTTTGAGTTGGGCAATGACAAGAGCTAAAGAAAATTGTGCTTGGGTAACTGTAATAGCAAATTTTAACACACTTGCTGTATGTTCACTTTGCAATGTGTCTCTTCTTGTAATTGCTGATGATGCACCAGTTGTTGATGGTTTTATTGAAAAAGCAAATGAAAAAAATATTAATGTGGTAAAAAGTAAAATAAATGTTTTTGATAGTGCGTTAATGATTTATAATACAATAAGGTAATATCATTAAAAAAATAAAATAATATATGTATTTGTTTTAATGTCAATATAATATTATTTTTTTATTAATACTTTTATACATATGCTTATATACTAATGCTATTATACTAATACTTTTTTAATAATTCCTTTATATTATTGTGTTAATACTGATTTATATTTTTTAATAATAAGCAAGAATTTGGTAAAAAAATGTATGAATTATTTTATGATCTTCATATTCACTCTTGTTTATCTCCATGTGGGGATGATTCTGCCACTCCAGCTTCTATTGCAGGATTTGCAAAATTAAACGGGCTTGATGTAATCGCTCTTACAGACCACAACACTTGCAGAAATTGCAAAGCATTTATAAAAGCTTGTGAATTTTATGATATAATTGGAATATGTGGAATGGAGCTAACTGTAGAAGAAGACTTTCATATAATATGCTTATTTTATGATTTAAATAGTGCTTTATCATTTGATTCTTATGTGTATGAACATTTAATAAAAGTAAAAAATATTGAAAAGTATTATGGCAATCAATTGATAGTGGATTGTGATGATAATATTATATCAAAAGAAGAAAATTTGCTTATTTTATCTACTAATATATCTTATGAAGAAGTATATGATTTAGTAAAAAATTATAATGGTATTTGTTTTCCAGCACATATAGAAAAAGAATCAACTTCTTTATTATCTGTTCTTGGTTTAATACCATTAAATTCAAAATTTAATACTTATGAAATTATGTCAATGAATAACTTGCATAAAATTAAAGAAAAAAATAAAATATTAAATGGAAAAATAATTTTACAAAATAGTGATGCACATAATTTGGAGAATATTCATAAAAAAGAATTTTCTTTAATTTCCAAAGAAAAAAATGTGAAGTCAATTCTTGATTATTTAAAGTAATAGATAAAAAAGGAGTAGTATGGAAAAGTACGAAATTAAAAAATTAAAAGATATCGAATATTCTACTTGGCAAGGTGGAAAAACTTATGAAATAGCAATTGGTGGTGGAAATAAAGATTATAAAAACAGAGATTTTTTGTGGAGAGTATCAAGTGCCACTTGTGATTTAGAAGAGAGTGAGTTTAGTGATTTAACAAATTATAGTAGGTTTTTGACTACTTTAGATAAACCTATTAAATTAGAGCATTTCTCTGCAATTTCTAAAGAAAAAATTTCTGATATTACATTAGAACCATTTATGGTGCATAATTTTGATGGCGAAATTAGAACTGTATCACATGGCAAATGCAAGGATTTTAATTTAATGACAAAAAAATTGGATGCTTTTGGTTCTATGATTGTGGAAAATAAAAATAATGGTGGATTAATTATTTTAGATGAAAGCGAACATAGAAAATTTGGTCTTAAAGTAAAACAAGTAGTGTTCATTGCAAGTGGTGGGATTTTAATTAGAGAAACAAATCAAGAATTAAATGAAGAAGATTTTTTTGTATCTAATGGAGAGATAATAAATATTAATGCTACAAAAGATAATTCTAATATAATTATTTGCACTATTATTATTGCAAAATGAAAATTATTTTATTTTTTACTTACTTCTATGGTTGAATACATATCGTAAATCCCTACAGTATTTTTATTTGATATAACTGTAATTTGTAAAATATCATACATTCTATGATATATTACATATTCGTTGTTTTCATATCCTGTGCAAGAAACAGAAAGCAAATATTCTCCACCTTGAAGTGTCATCTCTTGGCAAAATTCACATATATATTCATCATCAATATTTCCAATTCCTGTATTCACATTTTCATATAAGGTATTTGTACCAGTAAGATCTGTACCTCTTTTGTCTTTTATTGTAAAAGTAAAAATCGGATTTATTATTTTTTCATTTATTTTTATTTTTTCTTTAATATAAAATTTTTCGCCTTTTAATATCACATTGGTTTTTTCTTTGTTATGATCTAATATTTCTATAGAAGAAATTGTTGCTTTTCCATTGCCATATACTTTTGAATTCTCATCTATTTTTAATTTATCATTTGAAGTAGTTAAAAGTTTTTTATATGTATCTATCATATCGCCAGGTAAACCTTCCGCAATCATCTCTCCCTTGTTTAATAAAATAGTTCTATCACAATAACGCATTACAGAACCCATATCGTGCGTAACCATTATGATTGTAGTGCCACTTTTTTTTAATTCTTCCATTCTTTGATAGCATTTTGCTTGAAAGAAAATATCGCCTACAGAAAGTGCCTCATCTACAACCAAAATATCTGGCTCTACAGATATAGAAAGTGCAAATGCCAAACGAACAAACATACCAGATGAATATGATTTTACTGGTTGGTAAATAAAATCTCCTATGTCTGCAAATTGGAGTATGGAATCCAATTTTTGATACATTTCTTTTTTTTGGTAGCCCATCATTGTGCCATTCATATATATATTCTCTAAGCCGGTATACTCCATATTGAAGCCAGCTCCAAGTTCAAGAAGAGCACTCACTTTACCATTAATTTTTACTTCTCCACTACTCTCAGTAAGAACTCCAGTTATGATTTTTAATATAGTAGATTTGCCAGAACCATTGACACCAATAATGCCTAGTGATTCACCTTTTTTTACTTCAAACGAAATATTGTTTAAAGCATAAAAATCTTTATGATAAATTTTCTTTTTGAAAGACAAACTTTCTTTTAATCTATCAATTGGTTTATCGTAAAGCTCATATATTTTAGATACATTTTTTATATATACAACATTTTCCATTTTTTAATAAGGTATTTTTTGATAATATGTGAAATAGCCATCTAGCGTTCCTACAGAAACATTATTTTTTGAACCATTTTCATGAATTACGACCATTTGCCCATCTTCTGCCCATTCCAAAAACATCATTACATGAGAATCTACATAAGGGCGAACAATTAAATCTCCTGGTTCAAGATTAGTTCTTCTTGTTCTATTGCCAAAAGTTTGGTAGTGTACAGTGCCCTCATAATTTACTTTTTCTCCTAAGGAAGTCCATATAACCCATTGAATCCAACCAGAGCAATCTAGCCCTTTATAAATTCTTCCCATATAATCTGGATTCATTACTTTATAAAATTGATTGTATGAATAACCTGCACTTTGTGGCTTTCCACCCCAATAGTATGGAATCCTCCCCACAGATTCAAGAGCAGTTTTAATAATTTTATATCGTGATTCATTTATACCTTTGGGAAGTCTTCTCAAATAATAATTAATTTCATCTTGAGTTAATATTTCTCTTTTTACAATAGTAGAAATACTAAGCCCATACAAGTTATACCAATCTTTATTTAATAATTCTTTTACTTCCTCTTTTTTGAATATGTCCCAACCTAACCAATATTCATTATAATATTTTGGGTCATTGCCATATTTATCTAAAGAGTATAATCCATTTTTGTCATTTAAATCAATCATTGTTACTTTAATACTTATATCTTTATGTCCTGGGCAATAATCATAAATGTAGCTATCACTCACTTTTTTTATCTCATCGTTTGTATAAAAATCTCTTTTTAAGCTACCTACTTTTTGTATGTTAGTATCTGTATTTACTTTTACTTCTTCATTATTATTTTCATTTGAAAAATCAAAATCTATAATACTATCTGTAGCAATTATTCTATTCGATAAATCTGTATTATACAAACAATTAGATTCATAATTTACTTCTCTACGCATACTGCCATCTGCATTCATACAGCCATCGCAATAATATATTTCTGAAGTTTTCTCTTCGTAAATATGCGAACTTTGCAATAGTGAAAATGCATAATCAAAAAATGCTTTTTCATCATTAATATTATGATAATATGAAAATACATTCGCCATAGACATTATTTCTTTTATGGAATTAAAATTGTCTATTTTGTTGCCATCGCCATCTAAGTATTCTACATATATATTTTTATATAATCTTTGATTTGCAATTTCATATGCGTTGTATATAAATGCAATATTGTAATTCATTAAGTTCTCAAAAATTTTTCCAGCTTTGGAATTTACTCTGTCTGCATTTGATATACTTGCTTTTTTATTCATTAAGTTTACATAATCATCATAAGAAAAATCATAAGCTAAGTTCAAATTAGTTGGAGATTTTTCATTTGATACATCTTGTAACTGAGTTAATATTTCATTAAAGGATTTTTGTTTTAAATTTTCTTCATCTTTTATAAGTACTTCTTCTATACTCATATTATCGACATTTACATTCGCTTCTTTATTAAAAATATTCTCACTTTTAACATCTTCATTTTTGGTGCAAGATGTAAGAGAGAGAGTAATTAATAATATAATTTGTATATATAAATGCTTCTTCATAATTGTGGTTTTATTTGTTTGTTTTTTTTATTTACTTATTTGTTAGTATATTTGTTTTTTGTTTTTTGTTTATTTTAAAGATAATTTCCGTAATTCTTCTTCAAAATAATCTGGTGTTTTTATATTAAATTCAACATACTTTTTTGTAAATGGGTGAATGAATCCGAGAGTTGTAGCACATAAGTATTGACCTTTACCTTTCTTTTTATCTTCGTTACTTCCATATAATGGATCTCCCAAAAGTGGATGATTAATAGAAGCCATATGCACTCTTATTTGATGTGTGCGACCAGTTTCTAGTTTGCATTCTATAAATGTAAAATTATTGAACCTTTGTAATACTTTATAGTGAGTAATTGCTTTTTTCCCATCAATAGATATTGCTATTTTTTTTCTGTCCTTTTTTGACCTCGCTAAAAGCTTATCTATTGTGCCAGAGTCTTCTTTAATTGCTCCTCTTACAATAGCAATATATTTTCTTAAATTTGTGTGATTTTTGAATTGTAGAGATAAATTGTTGTGTGTATAATCATCTTTTGCTACAACTAGTAAGCCAGATGTATCTTTATCTATCCTATGCACAATCCCAGGTCTAATAACTCCATTGATAGAAGAAAGACTATCTTTACAATGATACAATAAAGCATTTACTAATGTTCCACTCGTGTTTCCATTTGCTGGATGCACTACCATACCTTTTGGTTTGTTTATTATTAATAAATATTTATCTTCAAATATAATTTCTAAATTTATTTTCTCTTCTTTTATATCTAGAGTCTTATCTGGTGGTAATATTATTTCAATTTCATCATTTAATTTTGTTTTATAACTAGCTTTAATTATTTTACCATTCACTTTAATATTTGATAATTGAAATAATTTGTTGAAGTAATTTCTACTCTTGTTTTCAAAATATTTTGTAAGAAGAGTATCTATTCTTATATTTGTATCTTCTATATTTTTTATAATAAAATTTTGCATGGTATTCTCATATTGTATTACCTTTTGTATTATCTTTTTCTAAAAAAATAATAACTATAAATAATAACCCCACTCCCACAGTAATACAAATATCAGCAAAGTTGAAAACTGGAAAGTCAAAAAACAAATATTTAAGCCAAATAAAATCTACTACAAATTTATTGAAAAACCTATCTATAAAATTTCCTATTGCTCCAGAAAAAATAAATATTAAAGAAATAAATTTTAAGATATTACCTTTTTTTAATTCAAGCTTAAACATATATATCAAAATAAAAAGTATTATAACTATAGTAATAATATAAAAGAATAAGTATTTTTCTTGCAATATGCCAAAAGCTGCTCCCCTATTCTCATGATATACAAAATAAATTATATATTTAATAAATTCATATACTTCATTAGTATTTTTTAAATTAGTCGTAGCAAGATGCTTACTTAATTGGTCAAAAAAAATTAAAATTGTTGATGATATAAAAAAAATCAACAATTTTTTTATAATTTTTTTATTCATATACTCTTTCATAGTATATTTTACTATGCCTTACAAAAAAAAACATTTTATCCTCTATTTCCAAATATATTGTTTTGATTGTTTAAATTGTTTGGATTATTTTGACTATTTAAATTGTTATCATTTTGATTCAAATTGAAAAAAGGATTTTGATTTGCATAAAAATTTTGAAAAGGATTATTATTTTGATTAATATTTTGATTATTATCAAAAGGTGCATTCATTTGCATATTGTTATTTGTATTTAAGAAAGGATTATTTGAAAAAGGATCCATCCCATTATTTTGAGTGTTTGGAAATTGATTTTGCATAGGAAATTGATTGTTTGGATTAGGATATTGAGTATTATTTTGCATACTCATTTGATTATTAATATTTGTATTAACAAAAGGATTTGTATTGTTTTGTAAAATATTAAGTGGTGTATCAAATTGTGTGAATCCTTGATTTAAATTTTGAGTAAAAGATGCAACAAATACATTATCTGAAATCTCTTTCATATCGCCATCAAGTGCATATACAAGACCTGTAAGAAAATCAATAATCCTTGTAGCTAAAGATACTTGTATTCCTACTAAATTTACAACTGCTGTGCCACCCTGTTTTATTAAAATACCAATATTAGCTACTTCTTCAAATGATTTTGGTGAAAACATACCCATTTCACCTTGTTTAATATTTTTTTGCTGTGGAATTATTTGATTAACATTTTGATTTTGTTCATTAGAATTTATTTGGTTTTGCTTCAAATTTGGTACAAAATTAGGAAGCTTCATTTTACTTTTAGCTTTCTCATTTTCTTTTGGTTTATTGTACTCATCCTCCATTATTTCATCAGGATAATTATTAACTTCATCATAAATTTCACTGTCATCAAGATTAATAAGGCTTGATAAAGTGTCTTTAATTCTACTGAAAACTCCCATCTGCACTCCGTTCATTAAAAAAAATTCCAGAAATATTTCCAGACAAATTTATTTTACTTTATTTGATACTATTTGTCAAGCATTAACAAAAATGATTGACTACATTTACAAGAAATAATTTAAAAAAGTCAAAGTTAAACCTTGACTTTTTTATAAAATGCAATATTATTAAATTATTAAGAGATATGCCTTACACCATTGTGAAGCTCGTTCCTATACCTCTTATTTTTTATTTCTTATTATTTTTTAAATTTTAATTCTTTTATAAAGAGTTTTTTACTTCTTCATATATTTGCTTTGATACATTTAATGCATTATTTAAATAATCATTTGCTTTGTTTTTATTCTCTTTCACAAACTCTTCATCTTTAATACCACTCAAATTTATTAATACATTTAAATACGCACCTTGAATAGCACTTTGTAAATTAAGAGCAGATACACCCAAATCTGAGCAAGCTGATTGATTAGACTTACCTACAATTTTTTGTACATAATCTAGTGCACAATTTGCATATTGCATCATTTCAAGTGGAGTTTTTGTACATATTTTTAATGCTTCTTGCATTTTTTCTTTTCTTAATTTTTTATCTTCTTCTGTTTCTTTTGGCATTTTGAATACATTTTCCATTACTTCAAATGTTTTTGTATCTCTCTCCATTGCATCTAAAAAGTCTTTTTTTATTTTTGTTAATTGATTTTTTGTATCAATGCACAAGCTTTCATACTCTTTATATTTTTCTTTACCAATAGTAAGAGATAAAACCATAATTGCTAAAGATACACCTTGTGCTCCACATAAGGCAGCTGCAGAGCCACCACCTGGAGCTGGTGCATTTGAAGATAAGAGTTCCAAATATTCGTTTATACTCATATTATATAATTCCATTATTCTTCTTCTCCCTCTCCAATTAAATGATATTCCATAATTTGCTTTCTGCAATCAAAATTTTCTATTTTTAAATAGTACTCAGCACAATCTATCAAAGCTTTTGCTGGAGTAAGACCTACTACTTCTGATCCTATAATATTTACGCCATATCTTTTTGCTAAAACTTTAACCATTTCATATGTGTAATATAGTGGAGTTCCCTCGTAATTTACCATGTTCATAGAAACTTGTGCTATGCCTCTGTCCTCAAGCATTACACCAATTGCTTTGCAATATTTAAAACCACCACTTGACCCTCTTATAGCTTTTGCAATTTTATTTGCTATTTCTACATTAGGTGTGTCTAAATTTACATTAAATGCAACAAGAGGCATTCTTGCACCTATTGCTGTAATACCTGCTGTTGGATGAATTTTTCTCTCACCAAAATCTGGTAGCCAGTCTTTTTCTTGCAATTTTTCTGTCATACCCTCGAATTGACCTTTACGACAAGTTGCTAGATTTTTTCTCTCTGGTCTTGTTGCAGATTCTTCGTATAAAAATGATGGTACTTTTAATTCTTCCCAAATTCTTTTTGCTACTCTCTTGCTTATTTCTACACACTCTTCCAATGTGATATCCATTGTAGGCACAAAAGGAATTACATCTGTTGCTCCCATTCTTGGGTGAGCGCCCTCGTGCTTGTTCAAATCTATAATTTCTGTTGCTTTTTTTGTTAATTGAAAAGCAACTTCCTCTATAGCTTCTGGTGAACCTACAAGTGTGAGTACGCATCTATTATGATTTTCATCTGATTGAAAATCAAACAAGGTACAACCCTTTACAGATTTTGCTACGCTCTCTAATTGTTTCAATTTTTCTTTATCTCTTCCCTCAGAAAAATTTGGTATACACTCTACTAACTTTGACATATCGTCCTCCTTATTTTTGTTTTATTTTTTTATATTTTAAATCTTTTTTCTCGGATAATGTATATTATACTTCTCACTCACAAGTCTTATCATTACTACTATAAATGCACAAGCATAAGATGATATTTCAATAGATACATATTTTATTAAAATAATATATAATATTGCTCCAACAATTGCTGCACTTGGATATATATATTTTACAAATATAAATGGTTTTTCGCTTGCAAATACATCTCTTAAAACTCCACCACCCACTCCTGTAATTGTAGCTACAGCTACAACAAGCATATAATTGTTTGAAAAGCCTTTATTGATTGCAGCATTTGCACCTATAATAGTAAATGCACCAAGTCCCATAGAGTCAGATAGTAATACTAAAAAATTAAATTTATCTCTATATTTATTAATATTTAATTTATTGCAAAAGATAAAAGTAATAATAGAAACCAAAATTGCAACTACTACTAACTCTTTTGAGTTAAATACTGCTGGTGGTACTTCATCTATTATTAAATCTCTTACTATCCCACCACCAAAAGCTGTTGTTAAGCTCATAATGCATACTCCAAAAGCATCCATTTCTTTTTTTAATGCTACTATTGCTCCAGAAAGTGCAAAACTAATTACTCCTATTAATTCCATAAATGACATAAATATATTCATATAAGACCTTTGTTATTTTTGTAAATGTATATCGATTTGTGTGTATGGTATTTGAATATTTCTTTCATCAAATACTTTTTTTATTTCCTCAGTTAATTCGTATTTTGCTAAAAAGTAATTTTCATTTTTTGCAAAACATTTTATACAATAAGTTATTTCATTTGCATCATAAGATAGCACATTTACTATTCTATTCATATTTTTTTCTATATTATGGTTTCTATTTATAGCTTCGTTTATAGCTTCTTTTACTTTAAAAATATCGCATTCATATGAAGCACCTATTGTCATATCTATTCTCCTATACTCATCTTCAGATACATTTGATATTACACTTTGTGCTATTTTATTGTTTGGATAATAAATAACATCCTTATTTGCATTTTTAACTTTTGTATACATAAAATTTATTTCTATAACTACAACTTCTATATTATCTATAATAATTGAATCTCCCACTTTAAATGGTTTGTTAATTAAAATGCTTACACCAGATGCCAGATTTTGCATTGTATTTTGAATAGAAAGTGATATAGCTAAACCAAAAATTGAAAATGCAGCTATAAATGAGCTTGTGTCTATCCCTATGTATGAAGCAACTATAGAAATACCAAAAAAATAAAGTATAATTTTTAAAATATTATTTATAAATGTTTTTAAAGATTTTTCTATTTTTGATGTTTCAACTATTTTTCCTAATATTTTTGTAACAAATTTTATTAAAACAAAAAGAACAATTAGTAAAATAATTGATGTTACTATTTTATTGATTGTAGCACCTTGCCAAGCACTGGATATTTCTTTTGTAAAATCATTTACATTTATATTTTGCAAGAATTATCTCCTTATGATTTTTTTATATGATTTATTATTTTTGGAATTAGTATAATATAACAAATTGACATAAAAATACTTATTAATATCCTTTGAAGTAATGATCCAAACACATATGCTACAGAGTAGTACCCCATTATTTTAGAATCAAGATACATAGCTAATGTATTTAATAATGTTAAAATAATCGAAGAAATTAATATATTAAAAATATATTTTTCTTTATTTATTTTTGATAAAAAACCTAATAAAATACCAACTAAAGTATGTGGCATTATCCAAATAATTGTAGTAGCACTAAGACCAAAAGTAAGAAGTTGTGATATAAACATTCCTATAGCACCAACCAAGGCACCAATAACTGGTCCAAAAAGAATAGCAGAAATAAAAAAAGGTAAATTTTGCAATGTGATTTTTATATTAAAAAAAAGGATAGAAAAAGTACCAAAAATAATAAATAATGATAAAAGAATAGCAACTAAGCTTATTGTTTTATTGTTTATTTTTTTCATATAATGAAAGCGCCTCTCCACACAAGTAAAGTGAACCTGTGATTAAAATAATTCCTTTATTATTTAATATTTTTTTTGCTTCATTTATTGCTTCTTGTAAGTCTTCTATATATTTTACTTTATTTGAATACTTACTAAAAGTTTGTAGTAACTTTTGTGTGTTTGTTTTTCTATTTGTATGCACATTAGTAAGTATTATGTCTTTTGTGATTTTGCTTATTTCTAAAGCCATATTCTCTATATCTTTATCATCTAAGATTGCAGTTATACACACTAATTTTTTATTATTAAAAAAATTTGCTAGTGATTGTATGCATTGCACATTATGTGCACCATCAAGGTAAACTTCTACATCTCCCTTTTCTAATAATTGAAGTCTAGCATTCCAAGGAGTAGTTTTGAAACCATTTATTATGTCTTCTTCTTTAATATTATAACCTAAATTTTGCAAAATTGAAATACTCTCTTTAACGCATAAAGCATTCATTTTTTGATGATTACCAAGTAGTGATAATTCGTAATTAAATTTATTATTTCTATTTGTAATAAAAATAGTTGCATTCTCTTTTTTAGCTTTTTCTACAAATACTTTTGTAATATTTTTATCATCATAATCATATAATACTATAGGGCATTCTTTTTTAATAATACCCATTTTTGATTTAGCAATTTGAATTATAGAAGTACCTAATATTTTTGTGTGATCGTATCCTATATTTACTATAATAGAAACTAAAGGTTTTTTTATAATATTTGTAGCATCCATTTGACCACCAAGACCCACTTCTAATATAAGAATATCAACTTTTTTATCATAAAAATATAAAAATGCAATTGCTGTTAATATTTCAAAAGTGTTAATGTGATCATCGAACAATTTTTCTTTTTCTATTTTTTCTGTAGCTTCTAAAACTTTTGTAGCATAAAATATAAAATCTTCATCGCTTATATCTACTCCATTTATTTTGTATCTTTCATTTATTTTTATTAAGTGTGGAGAAGTATATAAACCTGTTTTGTATCCAGCTTCTTTTAAAATATTAGATAACATAGCACAAGTTGATCCTTTTCCATTTGTGCCTGCAACATGTATACATTTTATTTTTTCTTGAATATTGTCAAAATAGTCCATAAGAAAACTAATCCTTTTTAATGTAGGATTAGCTTCTTTTGGATTATACTCATATATTTTTTTTATAATTTGTTCAATATTCATTGAAAAAAATTATTAATTGATTTTTTTTAAAACAAACCTGATATTACACCATTCTCATCAACATCTACTTTTTCTGCTGATGGTACTTTTGGTAAACCTGGCATTGTCATTATCTCACCTGTAAGAGCAACTATGAATCCAGCTCCAGCACAAACTTTTAAATTGCGTACTTGTAAAATGAAGTCCTTAGGTGCACCAAGTTTTGTAGGGTCATCTGAGAAAGAATATTGAGTTTTTGCCATACATATTGGTAGGTTAGAATATCCAAGTGCTTCAAGTTCTTTAATTTGCTTTATAGCATTACCAACTAATTGCACTTCTTTTGCTCTATACACTTTTTTTGCAATTTTAGTAATTTTTTCTAAAATAGAATCTTCATCTTCGTATACGAATTTGAAATTATTTTTTTCATTGCATAATTTTACTACTTCTTCTGCAAGAGCTTTACCACCCTCGCCACCTTTTGCCCATACTTCTGAAAGAGCTACATTTACTCCTAGTTTTTTACACTCTTTTTCTACTAAGTCAAGCTCTTCTTTAGTATCTGTAGGAAAAGCATTTATTGCTACTACACAAGGAAGCCCATATACATTTTTTACATTATCAACATGTTGCAATAAATTTGGTAAACCTTTTTGTAGCGCTTCTAAATTCTCTTTACTCAAGTCTTCTTTTTTTACTCCACCGTGGTGTTTTAATGCTCTTACAGAAGCTACGATTACTACAGCATTTGGTCTTAAATTAGACTTACGGCATTTGATATCTATAAATTTTTCTGCTCCAAGATCTGCACCAAAACCTGCTTCTGTAATTACATACTCTGCATTTGATAACGCTAATTTTGTAGCCATTACAGAGTTACAACCGTGTGCTATATTTGCAAAAGGTCCACCGTGAATAAATGCTGGTGTATGCTCAAGCGTTTGAACCAAATTTGGTTTAATAGCATCTTTTAAAAGTGCTGCCATAGCACCAACAGCTTTTAAATCACTTGCTGTTATTGGTTTTCCATCGTAATTGTAACCTATAACCATCTTGCCTAATTTTTCTTTTAAATCATTTATATCATTTGATAAGCATAATACAGCCATAATCTCAGATGCAACTGTAATATCAAATCCATCTTCCCTTGGAGTACCATTTGCTTTTCCAGATAGGCCACAAACTATAAATCTTAATTGTCTGTCATTCATATCCATTACTCTTTTCCAAGTGATTCTTCTGTTGTCGATTCGAAGAGTATTTCCTTGTTGAATATGATTATCTATCAAAGCACTAAGCAAATTATTTGCTACTCCTATAGCGTGAAAGTCGCCAGTGAAATGTAGGTTAATATCCTCCATTGGCACTACTTGTGCGTATCCTCCACCAGCTGCTCCACCTTTTACACCAAAAACAGGACCAAGAGATGGCTCTCTCAAAGCTACAGCAACATCCTTACCTATTTTTTTTAATCCATCAGCTAGACCTACAGTAGTAGTAGTTTTTCCCTCACCGGCTGGAGTAGGAGTTATTGCTGTTACTAAAACCAATTTTTTAGAAGAAAAATCTTTTCCTACTTTTTTTAATGATATTTTTGCTTTATACTTCCCATAAAGATCTAAATCATCTTCTTGAATATTGAGTTTTTTTGCTACTTCCACTATTGGTAGCATTTGTGATTCTTGTGCTATTTCTATATCTGTTTTCATTCCCATGTTATTTTCCTCCAATCAATTTTCTACTACTATTTTTCCTTTTTTCATAACTTTGTCTACTAGGTTGTCGCCAAAGCGATAATAAATATACTCTAAATCATTTGCATCCCAAAAAATTAAGTCTGCTTGTTTATCAATTTCTATAGTGCCTAGAGTTTTTGCTCTATTGATACAAGCAGCTGCATTTAATGTAGTTGCTGTAAGGCATTCCTCTTTTGTCATCCTATATTTTAAGCAAGCAATATTCATAGCTAGTGTATAATTATTGCAAGGGCAAGAGCCAGGATTAAAATCTGATCCAAAAGCTATTGCTACATTTTCATTTATCATTTGTCGAGCTGGTGCATAAGTAGAATTTAAATAAAATGATGTAGCTGGAAGTAAGCACGCAATAGTGCCAGATTTTGCCATAGCTTTAATACCCTCTTCATTTGCTTTTATTAAATGCTCACAAGATATAGCACCTATATTTGCAGCCATTTCTGTACCACCTATTGGTTCTATTTCATCTGTATGACATTTTGGTATTAGACCTTTCCTTTTTCCAGCTTCTAGTATAACTTTAGATTCCTCTTTTGTAAATACTCCTTTTTCACAAAATGCATCTATAAATTCAGCTAAGTTTTCATTTACTACCATTGGAATCATTTCGTTTATTACTAAGTCGATGTATGCTTGTCTATTGTTCTTGTATTCGTTTGGAAGAGCGTGTGCTCCCATAAAAGTAGATACTAATTCTATATCCTCTTCTTGTTTTAATTCTTTAATAACATATAGCATCTTTTTTTCATTTTGCAAATCAAGCCCGTATCCAGATTTTGCCTCGCAAGTAGTTACTCCAAATTTTATCATTCTTTTTAATACTTTAGATGCCTTTTGTTTTAACTCTTCAAGTGTACTTTCCCTTGTAGCATTTACTGTGCTTAATATTCCACCACCTTTTTGTAATATTTCTAAATAGGGAACATTTTTTAATTTCATTTGCAATTCGTTTTGTCTCCAGCCACCAAATACCAAATGAGTGTGTGGATCTATAAAACCAGGAGTAATTAATTTATTATTTGCATCAATAACTAAGTCAGCATCTGGGTAATTTGTATCCTCACTTATACTTTTTATTTTTTCATTTTCAATTAAAATATAAGCATTTTTATAATATTTTATTTCTCCTTGCATTGCACCTTTTTTTGCACTTGTTCCAAAGGGAGTAGCAATTAAACCAATATTTTTTATTAATGTTTTCATTGTATCACCTTATTTTTTTACAGATTTTAAAGCTTCTTTTACAAGATTATCATTTGCTATATATGGAATAGTAATATGATCCGTTTTAGCAAATTGTTTATTGTACTCTATAACTGTTTCTACAGCATTTTCATTTCTTGCCCAAGAGCGTCTTGATACTCCTACCATTGTATCCCATGGAATTGCTTTCATAAGTATATCATCAACTCTTTCTGATCCATCGAGTACCATACCAAAGCCACCATTGATAGCTTTTCCTATACCTGTACCACCACCATTGTGCAAAGCTACTAAAGACATACCTCTAGCACAATTACCAGCAAAGCATTGTGTAGCCATATCTGCCATTATATTTGAACCATCTTTAATATTTGATGTCTCACGGAATGGAGAGTCTGTACCACCTGTGTCATGGTGGTCTCTTCCTAGCATTACGGGACCTATTTCTCCTTTACGAACCATATCATTAAATTTTAGTGCTATATCTCTTCTTCCAAGTGCATCTTGGTATAGTATACGGCACTCTGTACCTACTACCATTTGATTTTTCTCTGCATCACGAACCCAAACCCAATTGTCTCTATCTTGATATCTTCTATTTGGATCTATTATATCCATAGCAGCTTTATCTGTTTTCAATAAGTCTTCGTGATTGTGTGATAAACAACACCATCTAAATGGTCCATATCCAAAGTCAAATAAACAAGGTCCCAAAATATCTTCTACATAAGATGGGAATATGAAGCCATCAAGGTCATTTTCACCATTTTTGCAAATTGTTTTTTCTCCTGCATCGTATACAGCTTTTAGGAATGAATTGCCATAATCAAAAAAGTATGTGCCACTCTCATGAAGTTTTACTATGCACTCATAGTGCTTTATAAGAGTTTTGTTTACAAGCTCCTTAAAGCCCTCTGGGTCTTTATAAAGCATTTCTGTTCTTTGTTCAAATGTTAAACCTTGTGGGCAATACCCTCCATCGTAAGGTACATGACAAGATGTTTGATCAGAGAGCAAATCTATGTGTATATTGTTTTTAATTATATATTCAAGCAAGTCTACAATATTGCCGTGGTATGCTATAGCATAAGGAGTCTTTTTCTCTAAATGCTCTTTAGCTATTTTAATACACTCTTCCAAATTATCACTCATACAAGATACCCAGCCTTGCTCAAGGCGAGTTTCTATACGAGATTTATCTACTTCTGCAATTATTGATACTGCTCCAGCAATATATGCTGCTTTTCCTTGTGCTCCAGACATTCCACCAAGACCAGCTGATACAAAAATTCTTCCTTGTAAGTCTTTATCTTTTGGTATACCTAGTTTTAATCTACCTGCATTTAATAATGTATTAAATGTACCATGAACTATACCTTGTGGTCCAATATACATCCAACCACCAGCTGTCATTTGCCCATAGTTTGCTACACCTATAGCAGCAGCTCTGTTAAAGTTGTCATTTGAGTCAAACATACCAACCATTAAAGCATTAGTTGTTATAACTCTAGGAGATGTTTTATGTGATTTAAATAAACCAAGTGGATGACCAGACATCATTACTAGTGTTTGTTCATCTGTTAAATTCTCTAAATATTTTTTTATTAAGCGATATTGCATCCAGTTTTGGCAAACTTGACCAGTCTCGCCATATGTAACTAATTCATAAGGATATAGTGCTACATCAAAGTCTAGGTTGTTCTCTATCATTACTTGAAAAGCCTTGCCCTCAATGCATTTACCTTTATATTCGTTTATTGGTTTTCCATGGAGCTTACCCTCTGGGCGAAATCTGTATCCATATATTCTTCCTCTCTCCTCTAATTCTTTAGCAAATTCCAAAGCCATTTGTGCGTGGTGGTCTGGATGAATATATCGAAGTGCGTTTTTAATTGCTAGCTCTTTATCGTTCTCAGTTAAATGTGATTCTCTTTTTGGTGCTCTTCTTATTCCATCTATAAATTTGGGATAAGCTGGTAATTCATAATCAAGTTTGATTGTCATAGCATTGTCAATATCAAATTCTTTCATATTTTTATCTCCTTTTTATTTATTTTTCACAATTTTTTTTATAAACTACTTGCATTTTACTACAAATTTGCTATAATTAAAAGCACAATTTTTATTAAATTGATATACTATTTTGATATGGAGATTGAATATGCGATTAAAACAATTAGAATATTTTATGGCTGCTGCCGAGGCAAAAAGTATTTCTCTTGCTGCAAGAAAATTATATATGGCTCAGCCACCAGTTTCTAGGCAAATATCACTATTGGAAGAAGAGCTAGGAGTAGACTTGTTTAAAAGAACAAATAAGGGTATATCACTCACTCCAGCTGGGCTTTCTTTGTTTAGGCAAGCTAAGGATTTATTTTCAGACATTAATCATATTGTTGACTCTGTAAAAAACCACAGCTCTGGTAGCTCTGGGCAAATTAAAATTGGCACAATTGCATCCAATGTGCCATATATTACAAAAAATTTGAAGGGATTTGTAGCTCAATACCCAAATATTAATATTTACTTGCGTACAGATACACCACAAGCTCTAGTAGATGATTTAGAAAATGGAAATTTGAATATTATTTTTATAAGAAAAAATTATTATAAAAACCCAAATTTTTCTACTATAGAAATAGCAAAAAGCCAAATAGAATTAATTATGCACAAATCGCTAGACCCAAACCCAAATAAAAGAGAAGTTAATTTAAAAGACTTAAATAATATACCTATGTGTACTCTACGAACAGATGACATTTGGGGGTACTCGGAATTATTTTTAGAAGAGTGCCATAAAGTGGATTCTTTCCCAAAAATTGTATGCGAATGCTATGATACTCCATCAATAATGTCTCTTGTGCAAGCTGGAATAGGAGTAGCTTTCTTACCTAAAATGCTTCTTAATAATATGTGCATAAGTGATGAAGTTTACTCAAAACCAGTTAAAGACTTGCATATTGAATCACCTACAGTCATAATGTGGACAAATGATGCCTACCTTTCCTCTTCTGTAAAATTATTTTTGTCATTATTTGGATATAATAAAGAAAAAAATGAAGCTGGAATGTTTGAATAAAAATATTTTTTTACAAAAAAAATGAGTGGAAAACCACTCATTTTTTATTATAATAATATTAATTATTCCAAGTGAAGTTCAAAGTATAAGGATTTGAAGCATTTTTATTTGTATAAATATCAAGTTCGAAATCACAATCGCCTCTTTTCTTAACATCTAATTTACCATAAACCTCTTTTCCATTCACATCTGAAGAATCTACAAGTGCTCCAGGAGTTACAGGGTATATTTTATCCATAACTGCATCTGTAAAAGGTCTAAATGTTTCTGTTGTAGCTTCATCCTTAACAGTAAATGTTTGATTTGAATATGAAACATTAGCAAAAGTTGATTTGAATTGGAAAACAGAACCATTTGATTTCCCATAATATAGTTTATCATAAGCTGTTTCATCTTGATTCTTTACAAGGCGTCCCTTTGTAACAACACCTGTGTAAGAAGAATATCTTACTTCACAAGTTACTATTCTAACAAAACTAGAATCAGCACCTAATACCCAATAGTTGCCATCTCCATCTTTCTTGAAGCCTGGTTTTGTAGCTGCTTTTGCACCAGCACTCGTAACAACTATTAAATTTTCTGAATCTTTATCTACTTTGTATGGAGTAGTAGTGCTTGATGTAGCATATACTATACCATACTTGATATCCTTATCTGCTTTAAGAAGAAGACCATTTGTGTAATATTTCTTTTGAGATGATTTATATCCTTTGAATCCACCATTGTTGTCTGATACAAAAGTGTATGTGTCATCAGCAAAATCAATATTTATAGTACCTGTTTGTCTCTCACCATTTGATACAAAATAATGTACTTTATAATTTCCAGTTACATCAACAGTCAAAGTACCATTAGGTTGGTCTTTTGTTCTTCTTGTATTTAATTTTGTTAAATCATATCCATTTGTGTAATCTAGATTTATTGTGTTGTAAAATTCTCCTTTTTCATCTACAATTACTAGACCTGTTTTCATTATACCTTTTTTATCGAATGCATAATATTTTGAGTTTACTTTCTTAATTCCATTTACATAATATTCTCCAGAAGAACCAGCATAGAACCATCTATACTCTTCATCTTTTGAATCTTCTTCATCAATATCTTTATCAGGAACTTCATATATCCAGCCTTTCTTTACCAAATGACCATCATTCTCATCTGAATAATATTTCTTTGTTACTGTATTAGACCATGTATTTTCGTTAAGATCTTGCCAACCTGTTTGCATTACACCATTTTCATCGAATAAGTATGTTTTGCCATTAATCTTCTTTGTTGTGTTATTTCCTGAATTCTTTTCACAATTAGTGTTGAAGTATACCCATACTACATCAAGGTCTGAGTATTCATCTGCTACAGCACCATCTGTGTATGTGTGCCAACCTGTACGAAGAACACCATCGTTCTCTCCACCACCATAGAAAAGTGCATCTTTGAAAGGATCATCCTCATCCTCGCTTATTACTTCGCCTGATCCGTTAATCCAACCTGTAAGCATTTGACCATACTCGTTAAATGCATATTTTTTTCCATCAATAGTTTTCTTTGTGTAACCAGTTGTTGCTTTGTATGCTTTACCATTTGATTGGAAGTAGTACCAATATGCTGATGGAGGGTTATCTGTGTTTGTGTTAGAAACTACAGAAGGATCTACAGCTACCCATGTGTTTACTACCATTGCTCCGTTTGAACCAAAGTAGTAGTTATTGTTTGAATAATCTTCTACAAATGTATCTGTTACCATTGCTCCATCTTCTCCAAGATAAAACTTTGATGAACCAGATGCTTGAATAGTATTTGTTACATATTCTCCATTTGCATCTTCATAATACCAGCGACCGTTTACTTGAACCCAGCCTCTTGCTAATGTAGCAATTGCGCCAAGTGTAAGAAGTGCTGCTGCTGCTAATATAACAGCTAATTTTGTTTGCTTTCTCATTAATTGCATTCTCCTTTTATTTTTCTTAACTGTGCAATATAAAACACAGCCTTGAAGCTATTATATAATAGCAAAAGCTGTGTTACAATGGACAAAGTCTGTCATTTTCTTACAATTTTCTGTTGAATTTATGGGTCCTCACTGGTTGTACTACTCCAATAAAAATTTAGTGCATACTCTGTGCCTTGAGGTATATATTCGTAATTACCATTATTTCTATCTGTAGAACAATACAAACCATAAATGTCTTTATTATTTGTTGGTACTTCATTACCATTTATGTCTGTTGTTATGCTCCAAAATGATTTGTACATACTTGTTGATCTATTTGGGTCTGTAACAACAGTAAAATCTGATTTGAATTGCCAATTTGATTCCTTATTTACACTTTTTTTGTATCTTATAGGTACAGTGAATATTTTCCTGAATTGTGAGTGTTCATCTATAACCCAATAGTATCCATTATTATCTTTTTTTATTGTATTTGCACTTGTAAGCCTTTGCCCAGATGTATTTACTACAAAAAGGCGTGGAATATTGCCAGCGAAAGAATCTGAATATTCAATTTGCCTAAAGTTATTATCATTTATTTTGTATGCTACATTTGATGGAGAAGCTTGCCCATCGCAAGCTATGCCAAACTTATCATCTTGAGATGCTTTTAATAAAATACCACCATCGTATTGTTTTTTTGTTTTAGATTTATATCCCTCGTAAGAACCTTGTTTGTCGCCTGTGTATGAAAATTCACCATCTGTAAAACTTAATTTAACTTCTATTTTATCTGCAAGTGAACCTTGCTTTTCATTCACAAAATCTTCTGTGTAAAAATAAAATATGCTATCTAAACCCTGCCTTACTTTTTGCAATTCTCCATTTGTATCATATATGTATTTATCATTAGTTGTAGATTTTCCATTCCTATATATAATATATTTTGATGATTCATTTCTTTCTATATCTATAGTGTATAAGTAAGAATAAACATTATCTCCCGTTCTTGGTCCAAATACTACAAGCCCAGTTTGCATTATTCCATTTATATCAAAAGCATAATATTTTGAATCTATTTTTTTTATTTGAGATGTTGTTATAGAGCCTTGAGAGTCTAAATAAAACCATCTTTCTGTATCTGACAAATAATCATTATTGTTTAACATAGTTGATGGTACAGCATACACCCAAGTTTTCTTTTGCAAATTACCATCTTCTTCTTTTGCATAATACTTTCCCTCTGCATTCTTGCTTCCTTGCACAGATTGAACTAAATCTTGCCAGCCAGATAGCATTACACCATTTGAGTCAAAAGCATAAGTGTTATTTGATATTTTTTTTGTAGTATAATCTTGTTGAGAAGTATTTTTTGTTTTTTCTCCTGTATTTTCATTGAAGTATAACCATATGTATGATAGATCTAAATACTCTTCAAGAAAAGTTCCAGTATCAACTTGATACCAGCCTGTTCTTATAATCCCATCATCTTCGTTTCCACAATAGTATAAAGCATCTACAAATGGGTTCTCTTCTTCATTTAAAATATTGCCACTTGAGTCCACATAACCATATAGTCTTCTTCCTTGTTCATCAAACAAATACCTTTGACCATCTATAGTTTTTTTGACTATACCATTGTTTGCTCTGTATGCTTTGCCATTTGGACCAAAATAAAAATAAAAATATCCTGGAGGATTTTGACCTGGGTCTCTAAGTAAAATTGGATCCACACTAACCCAAGCATTTTTTACCATAGCACCATTTGAACCAAAATAATAAGTAGAACCAAGGTAATCCTCTATAAGAGTATCTGTTACCATAGCACCTACTTCATTCAAATAAAATTTTTCTTCGCCAGATGTCATTATAGTTTCTGTAACAAAATTATCATCATTATCTTGATAAAACCAATATCCATCTACTTGTATCCAGCCTCTTGCATAAGAATTAATATAAAATAAAGCCATAAAAATTAACATTATAGCGAATATTTTTTTTATTGAAAAAACTTTTATCATAAACTCTTCTCCTAACATAAATTATGATTATTGTACTATTTTTAATATAATAAAGCAAGTATTTTTTTCTTTCATTTTACTTTAAATTATAGTATAATTGATTGGGTTATGAATAATAAAAATAAAAAAATTAAAAAAAATAATATAAAAAATTTTATACTTTTGTTTTTTATTTTTTTTGTTGTAAATATAAACTTTTTCTCTTTTTGTAGTGATTTGATTAGACCTAATCAAGAAAATGCTATAGCTATAACAATAGAAGAAAGTGAAGAAGAAATTACGCACCAAAAATATAAAAGTATAATAAGGCAAAGTGGTACAGATATAAATATTCAAAATCATAATTTTTTATCTACTATTTATGATATATATAATAATTATGATTATTACAAAAATAAAACTATTCATCTTGAGGGTTTAATTAGTAAATATGAATCAAATGATGGAAGAATAAGGTCTTATGTGATATATAGGAATGGACCAGGCTGTTGCGAGGGAGACACATGGGCTGGTTTTTTACTTGATTTTGATAATAATGATAATTTAACATTTAAACAAGGCGACTGGGCAAGAGTTAGTGGAAAAATTAATATTGTAAATGATAATGGCAATTCTTATTTTTATTTGAAAATAAAAGATATAAGTCTTGTTAGTGATTCTTATAGAAAGCAAGAAGTAGTTTATTGGGAGGGGTATTAAGTTGAAAAATTTAATTTTTTTATGGAGTAAGAAATATAATATCATTTTTTTATTTACTTTCTTATTTACTATTTTTAAAAACAAATTATGCATTATCTACTACTTCACTTGCAAGTGTTAGTGATATAGAAGAAACAACAAACATTCAAAGTGATTATGATACAACAAATGAGCTTGATACAATTAATGAAACATTACAAAGTAATATAGATGCATTATCATTAGAAGAAAAAAATATTTATTTTGGTACTGGATTATATGGAATCTCTGATTACACTCCATATAATAAAAGTGAAAAAAAAGAAAACTATGGAAAAATTATAAATGAGTATTACTCTTGTGCTTTAATATTGAATAATAAAAATGTAGTTGAGCAAATTCAATTTGACCATATAAATTTTAGAGTAGATTATAGTTTATCAAATTTATATTTTAATAATACTGGCTTAAGTGAAACAAAAAAATTAATTAGTGATAAACAAAAGAGTGGCACGAATTTTTCATTATCTGATGGTTCTAAAATAGATATAATAGCTTTAGAAAAAAAATTGATAGAAATAGGTGATTTTGATGATATTATGAAATATTTGAATAAGGACGCATACAAAATGCTTCCACTACTTGCTTGCTTTAGCGAAGCATATACAAATGCAAAATCAAATGAACAAATACAAAATGGATTTCTTGGTTCTTTTTTGTATAGTGATATAAGAAACAGAGAAAATTTAAATTTAAATAGCAATACTTATTTTGCATCTATCATTATAAATAAAAATAAAAAAATAAATAAAAGTAATATTAAACAAATAATTATAAATGAAAAAATAAATGAAGTTGGTATGCTTAATAATAGAGAAAAAACTATAGATTATACATCTACAGAAAATGAAGAGCATAATAAAAACTTACTCTCTTTTGAGAATTTATCGATTGAAGAATTTATTTATAAAATATCAAATGATACAAATTATAATGATACAAACTTTCAATATTTGTATGCACTAGGTAAAGCTATGTTAAAAGCAATTAATCATTAAAAAAATATGTTTTTTTTCTTTTAATAAATGTGCCTTGTGGTTCATCAAGTACTTTTGTATCTTTTACTACTTCCTTTCCTCTCAAATACACATCTTCTACTATACCATTTACAACTCTTCCCTCGTAAGCACAATAATCTGATTTTGAAATTTGAGTTTTTACACTCAATTTTCTTTTTTTGTGTGTGTTAAATACTACTAAGTCTGCATCGTAACCCTCTTCTATATAACCTTTTCTGTCCGATAAGCCATAAATGTCTGCTGGATTCTCAGATAATAATTCACTCATTGTTTGTAAATCTATATTTTTTTTGTGTACGCCCTCATCATATATTATTTCTGCTCTATACTCTACTAAATTCATGCCACCAGGTATTTTCCTATAATCTTCTTTACCCATTCTTTTTTGCTCTAAAGTAAAAGCACAATGATCTGTAGCTATAGTATCTATTTCTCCATCTTTTATTGCATCCCAAAGTGCTTCTACATCTTCTTTTTCTCTTATTGGAGGAGCACAAATATATTTTGATATTTCATCAAAATTTTGATTTCTAATATTAAACATATCTGTATCAAAAGTTAAATACTGTGGGCAAGTTTCTACATATACTAATACACCCTTTTCTCGCATTCTTCTTATTTCATCTAAAGACTCTCTGCAAGTAGTATGAACAGCAATAATAGGTGCATCAAGTATTTTTGCCATATACATAACTCTATTTAATGCCTCTGCTTCTACTTCTGGTGGTCTTGATATCATATGACAATATGGTAGTTTTAAGTCGTTTTTATCTTGTCCTATAGCCATTTTAAATGCTTCTATTATTCCAGCATTCTCACAATGTATGCCAGCAATGCCTCCCTCATCGTAAATCGCACATAAAGCCAAAAATAAGTCTTTATCATTTAAAGCTACATCATAAGTCATATACAATTTAAATGAAGTAATCCCCTCACGAATCATTTTTTTACACTCTTCAAGTTGATTTTTACTTATATCAGAAATTGACATATGAAAAGAGTAATCACAAAATGTGCCTTTGCTTGCTTTTTTCTTCCAATTATTTAAAGCTTCTTTTAGAGTTTCATTTTTGTATTGAGATGCATAATCTATAATTGTAGTTGTACCACCACGGATTGCTGCTTTAGTGCCACTATAAAAATCATCAATAGTTGTAGTATTTGCTACAGATAAATCAAAATGTGTGTGTGCATCTATAAAGCCAGCAAAAAGATATTTGCCACTTATATCATTTATTTTGTAGTTTGACTTCTCTTTAATATTATTAGAAATCTTTTCTATTTTCCCAGTTTCTTCATTTATTAATACATCTTTTTTTACTATTTCTTCAGATGAAACTAATTTACCGTTTTTTAATAGAATCATGTTTTTCTCCTTTTTCGCTCTCTAGTAGTTTTTCAAGTGGTTTATCTAAAATAATTTGCTTTCGTTCATTAAGCATTGTTTTGTAAAATGTCTTTTGTAAATCTGAAATGTACTCTATATTATCAATTAGAATATTAATTTTACTCATATCGAGTCTTGGTACTATTCTTTTAAGTGCTTCGTTACATTCTTTATTTTTTAGTGAAGAAATGAAATCAAAGTAATTTATGCGTGTTCCATTTATAGTTATTTTTGATACTGGAATATTATATATCCTAGTATTTCGTTCTCCTTGATTCTCAAGAACCATTTGCATTATTGTATCATCTGCTTGTGGGTACAATGAACTTGCACAATCAAAAACTGGTGCTAAAACTGCACTATCTAATTCCTCATTGTATAAAAGTCCCCAGTTTCCATTGTGTCTGTCCCAGTTTCCAATTAAAGCATCCACAATAAACATATCCCAAAATCTTTGATTTACTTCAACTGGGTCTAAAAGCATTTGATTGTCAATAGAATACAACATATCTTCTAGTTCTGTTCCAAAACCATTTTCAGATGAATCAATCACTGTATTTTTTAAAGCAGCAAAACTTTTAATTTTCCACTCTTTACTTTCAAAATCTTTACATGCTACACAAGCATTACCTTTATATGTGCCAAGTATAGTTTCTTGCACGGGAACATCTACTTGCTCAAAAATATGACATCCAATATATTCAGAAACACAACTGATTGTATAGTGCATATCGATATTTTTCTTTGCTATTTGAGGTTGTTTTATCATATACCAAGCACCATTATACATTACAGCAAATTTTTTTCCGTTTGCTCCATCGAATGGTTTACTTCGTTTTAAACAATTTGAAAAATCAACCATTTTCTTTACACTCCTTTCTTTAAAAATATTATAAACTGTAATTATAATATTTTCAAGTAAGAAAAAAGGACACTTCTTTAGAAGTGTCCTTTTTCCACTTTATTCTAAGGGGGCATTTATGAAAAATTGTAAGTATATAATAATAGGGGAGTATGTATATTATAAAAAAGAACTTTGAATATTGTGTGAATTATAAATTAATTATTTTGTAATAATTGTGCCAGTAGTGCCTTTAACTGCTTCTCTTGCTTTTTCAAGGAGTGTAATCAATGCTACTCTCCCATCTTTTGAATTTGCAAAATCCATAGCTGCTTTTACTTTTGGAAGCATAGAACCTGGTGCAAATTGACCCTCTTCGCAATACTTATTTGCTTCTTGTATATTCATTTTGTCTATCCATTTAACATCTGGTTTTCCAAAATTTATTGCTACTTTTTCTACAGCAGTGAGTATTATTAGCATATCTGCATTAATTTTTTTTGCAAGTAAGCAAGCTGCTGAATCTTTATCAATAACTGCTGGTACACCTTTCAAATGATTGTTCTCATTTATTACTGGAATACCACCACCACCACAACAAATTACTAAATCACCTGAAGCACTTAAAGCATTTATTGCATCTAGCTCAATTATATCTATAGGTATAGGTGATGCTACAACTCTTCTATATCCTCTACCACTATCTTCTACTATATCCCAATTTTTTTCTTTTTTTGCTTCCTCTGCTTTCTCTTTAGTCATAAATTGACCAATTGGTTTTGTAGGATTTTGGAAAGCTTTATCATTTTTATCTACTAATACTTGAGTAATTATAGTAGATACATTTTTAATATCAACATTTCTATTGATGCATTCTTCTCTTAAAGCATTTTGCAAATCATATCCTATGTAAGCTTGCGACATAGCTCCACAAACAGAGAGTGGAATAAGAGATGTTTCTTTGTGATTATCGTGGTATTCATTCATTGCATTGTTTATCATACCAACTTGAGGACCATTTCCATGCACAATTACTACTTCACAATTTTCTTCTATCATATCTACAATTGCTTTTGATGTAGTTTTTACAGCTTGCATTTGCTCTTCTAGCGTATTACCAAGTGCATTACCACCAAGTGCAATTACAATTTTTTTCTTACTCATTTTACTCTCCTATTTACATTTTTTAAAAAAAAAACGGAGAGGGTGGGATTCGAACCCACGTGGCCGTGAAGCCAAACGGTTTTCAAGACCGCCTCGTTATGACCGCTTCGATACCTCTCCAATTACTATGCTAAAATCACACTTGCACATTTTATATTATTTTTATATTTTTGTCAAGTATGAATAAATACAAATTCCATATTTAATATGTAAAATTTACACATTTTTACTTCTTAAATGCTCAAAAATATTATTTTAAAAAATAATGATTATTAATATGTAAAATTAATATGTTTTTACTTCTTTACTATTCAAAAATATTATTTCAAAATATAATCTTTTATGTTATAATTATTTTTAATATGATTGATAATTCACATAAGTCAAGAAAAAAAAAGAAGAGAAAATTACATAAAATTTTTATAAGTTTTTTATGCTTAATTGCTTTGGGATATATTACTTTTGTGTTTATTCCTATACCTTTTGTAAGAACTCTTAGAGATATTTGGATAGAAACAGCTATGACTACATCTCATCACAAATATCTTGCTACAAATTTTATTCCAGCAAATGTTATTAATAATGTAATGTCTGCTAAAAAAACAACCATTAGCGAAGTTAGTAGAAATATAGATGTATCTTCAAGTAATATTTTTGATTACTCTCTTGATGGAAACATAATTTTTTCTACTCCCTCTATAGCAAGATTGTATGAGAGTACTCATAAAGAAATTGTTACAGATTTAACAAATATTAAAAAAGATATTCTAGGTCAAGCATTTTTGAAAGTTGGAGAAAAAGATGCGAATGGCAATACAATATTTGTAAATGATATAGAGAATGGTATAGTAATTATAGAAATAAAAAAACTAGGGTTTGAAGCCAAATTAGCGCTTATTGCTGACCCAAGACAGGTGTTCGTTGGCTGTGCTGAGGGTACAACATACAGAGGGTACGATATTCAAGAGTATTTGGAAAGAGAAGATGCAATTCTTGGTATGAATGCTTCTGGCTTCAAAGACCCAGAGGGAAAGGGGCTTGGCACGATGTCTTCTGGGCTTACATACTCTAGAGGAAAGTCCTGGTCTACTTATGAAGAAAAATATATGTCATTTGGATTTGATAATAAAGACAATTTTGTAGTTGGTCATTTTGATAATTGGGATGAAAGAAATATGAGAGATGGTATACAATTTAACCCTGCTCTCATAGTAAATGGCGAGGATAAAACAAAAGATGTAACTGGTTGGGGGCTTCACCCTCGCACTTGCATAGGTCAAAGATCCGATGGCGTTGTAGCATTTTTAGTAATCGATGGTAGACAAGTTACAACTTCTATTGGAGGCACAATTGAACAAGCAGCAGAATTATTGAAAAGTTATGGAGTTGTAAATGCTGCAAATTGTGATGGTGGTGCATCAACTATTCTTGCTTACAAAGGAGAAATAATTAATAATTGCTCTTTTGTGTATGCAAATGGTAGATACTTACCAAATGCTTTTTTAGTAAAATCAAAAGAAACTCTCGAAAAAGAATTATTGAATAAACAAGTAATTGATAAAGGATTTGAATTTGCAAATGATGAAGATATTCCATCAACAATAGAATTAGTGGATGGGTTAAATATTCAAACAAGTGTTACAACTATAGAAATTAATAATAAACAAATTAAAGACCTTAATTTTTTTAAAGAAAAATTAAAATATTTTAAAAATTTAATTAGAATAGAATTCAATAATACTAATCTTTCAAATGATGAATTGGCTGATTTACGAGAGTATTTGTATCCAAATATTGATGTAGTATGGACTTTGAATATTGGTCAATATAAATTAAAAACTAATGCTTATGCTTTTTCTACAATGGTAACACCTGGCGATAATCACACAAGGATTACATCTAAAGATATAGAAGTTTTGAAGTATTGCACAAATTTGTATGCTTTGGATATTGGTCATCAAGCAATAAGTGATTTAAGTTTTATAGGTGAGGTACTTAGTGATTTAAGAGTGCTAATATTAGTAGACAATCAAATTACAGACTTAAGCCCACTATCTAATTTAAAAAAATTACACTATTTGGAAGTGTATGTACTAGGTGATGATATAGATTTATCTCCATTAAATGAGTGCAAGGGATTAGTCGATTTGCAAATATTATATAAAAGTGAAATTAAAAATATTGATAGTTTACTCGATTTTCCAAAAATAGAAAGGCTTTGGCTTATGCTATGCGAAATATCAAATGAAAATATGGATTTATTAAAAGAAAAATATCCTAATGCACAAGTAATTAATGGAAGTGAAGATTTGAAAGAGAACGGCTGGAGAGATGTAGATAGATTTTTTATTATGCGAGATATGTTCTCTAATGATTATATAAGCGAAGAATTTTTAAGATTTGATTGAAAAAATAAAAGCCTCATTAAATACTTAATGAGACTTTTTTTAATTAAATAATTTTATTATTTTACAACTTCATTTATTTGGCTTATTAGAGTGTCGCAATCTATGCCATGCACATCGCAAGCTTCTTCTATTGTTTCCATTTGTGAAGCTGGGCAACCTAGGCAATGCATTCCTGCTTTTGTAAGAATTGGTGCAATAAGATCACTTACTCCAAGTGCTTCACCAATTTTCATATCTTTTGTAATCATTTTTTCTCCTTTATAATAACATTAATTTTTCTACTGCATTTTGTTTTATTATTGTTTTGTAATGCTCTTCATAATATGCTTCATTTAATTCATTTGGAATTTTATTACCATACTCAGCTAGAGTATTGCATACTTTATTAAATTGATCTCTTTTTTCTACATCATTTTTGCAAGTTAAAACCAAATAATATTTTCTTTTATCTTCATCTTTATAAAGAACAGATTCGTAATCTGTATAAGACAAATTTCTGCAAGCATCGGTTATTTTGTCCATTTCATCAAAAGCAAAAATTCTTACGATTACTTCACTATCCAAAATTGAAACATTATCATTTACTTTTTGATTTGGTTGGAGTGGTGCTCCACCATTTGATCTATCCAAGGCTGCCAAAGCTCCCTCAATAAATTCTCTTGCTATATCTTTTATATCATTTTGATTTACATTTTGAGCAAATTTTGAAAATCTAGCATCAAGCTCATCGGGGTCTTCTACAGAAGAAATAATTAGCTGTATCGCACCATCTGAAAGTGGTATAGCTTCTATCATTAGCTCATGACTTAAATCAAAACCTACTTCATTTTTTGCTTTTTGCATCATTTCTTCAAAAAGCTTTCTTGCTTCCAAAGAGCCATAAGCCATATCTCTAACATCCATATTCCTTGCTTGCAAGTCGGTACGAGTTAGAGTGCATTTTATAGTATTCTCATTTACTCTTTCTATATTCATATATCCCCTTTAAACAAATTGTACTACAAAACTATCAAAATATCAATACTTCCATTTATGACTTTTTTATGTATTATTTATTTAATATTTCTTAATCAATATCATAAAATTTTGTTAGTGATGGCTCAAATCTTATATTAATTGTACCAGTTTCACCATTTCTATGCTTTGCTATAATTATTTCTGCTGCTTTTGGGTCTACTTCTTGTGATGATTCATCACTTGATGTATTTGATTTTTGATTTCTATTGTAATAAGCATCTCTATGTATAAAAAGCACTATATCTGCATCCTGCTCTATGGATCCAGATTCTCTTAAGTCTGATAATAGTGGTTTTTTTGAATCTCTTTGCTCGGATAATCTAGATACTTGTGCTAGTGCCATAATTGGTACATTTAATTCTTTAGCTAGTGCTTTTAAACTTCTAGATATTTGTGATACTTCTTGCTGTCTATTTTCCAACTGTTTTAAACCTGACCTCATAAGTTGCAAGTAATCGACTATTACCATATCTAAACCTTTTGTTATTTTTATTTGTCTGCATTTTGCTCTAAGCTCTGGTATAGTAATTGAGGGTGTGTCATCAATTGTCAATTTGGATTTGGTAAGTCTTTCCATGTTTTGAATAAGTCTTGACCATTCTTCATCTTTTAATGAACCCTCTCTTAAAGTTTTTGAATCAATAATTGCATTCATAGATATAATACGAGAAAAAATTTCTTCTTTAGTCATTTCTAATGAAAAAATAGCAACTGGTCTATTGTATTTGATTGCTATATTGCTTGCAAAATTGAGTGCAAGTGAAGTTTTTCCCATACCTGTTCTTGCTGCTAGTATTATTAAATTTGATTTTTGAAAACCTGATAAAGTTTTATCCAAATATTTGAAGCCAGATTCTACTCCAACTATTCCACCTTTTGTTTTTGATGCTTCCTCAATTCTGTCGAGTACATTATTTGCTATTACATTAATATCTACAATTTGAGTTTCTAATCTTTGTTTGTGAATTTCGAAAATATTTTTTTCTGTATTCTCTAAAATATTATCTGAAAGTTCTTCTTGCTTGTAGCACTCTATAGAAGAATTATTCAATACACCAATAATACTTCTAAGCACACTTTTTTCTTTTACTATTTTGCAATAGTTTTTCATATTCTCTGGAATAGCTATATCAACAAGAGAACGCAAAAAATCAACTGAATAAAGTTCAATTGCTACTTGTTTTGCTTTTAACCTATCTTGAAGCGAAACCAGGTCTGCTTCCATGCCCTCTTTTTCTAATTCAAGTATTGTATTAAATAATAATTTATATTGTGGTGAATAAAAATCATTATCTGAAAGCAATTGAGTTGCTGTTACAATAGTTTGATTGTCTTGTAGCATAGAACCTATAACACATGATTCTGCTTCATTTGAATGAGGCATTTTTTTTATGTCTAAATTTTCTTCCATTATAATTCTACTACATCTACTTTTATTTTTGAATTTATATCTTTATATATTTTAATATCCACTAAGTATGACCCTACAGATTTTATAGGTTCTTTTAATTCTATTTTCTTTTTATCTATATCAATATTTAAACTTTCTTTCATTTCATTTGCAATTTCTTTTGATGTTATGGAACCAAAGGTGCGTCCGTTTTCTCCTGCTTTTATTTTAAGGGTGATAGTTTTTGTTTGAAGATCATTTGCTAATTCATTTGCTTTTTCTGTTTTTATTCTTTCATCTTTTTTTATTTTTTCTAATTTCACATTTAAATCATTCAAATTTTTTGTTGTTGCTTCTATCCCTAACTTTTGATTAAACAAAAAATTCCTTGCGTATCCATCGGATACATTTACTATGTCGCCCTCTTTACCTAGTTTTTTTATATCGCTTAATAAAATAACTTTCATAAATTCACCTCACTTTTTTTTAATTTTCACTTAGTATTTGGTCTATAGCATCTTTAACTTTCCATATTGCTTCTTCTATTGTTATATCATTTAATTGGGAAGCTGCTACTGACTTATGTCCACCACCACCTAATTCTTCCATTAGGACTTGAACATTCACTCTGTCAATAGCTCTTGCAGATATATATATTGAGTTTTGAAATTTTGTAAGAACTATTGATGCATCAATTCCTTTTATATGCATTAATTCATTTGCTACTTCTGCTGCTACTATTTTATTGTCTACATTATCTTTATTTTCTACTACTGCAATAGCAAAATTATTTTTGTATATTTCTTTTTTTAGAAGTGATTCATTTTTTAAATTTTCTGATTTTTCATCAACTTGAAGCATATTTCTTATTCTTCCTATATCTGCTCCCATTTTTTTTAGTGATGAAGCTGCATCAAAAGTTTTTGCTGATGTTTGATTAGAAAAATAATTTGTATCAACTATTATACCAATAAGCATACTCTCTGCTTCAAGTGGTCTTAGTGAAAATTTATCATCAAAATAATCTGTCATCTCTGATACAAGCTCTGATGCACTTGAGCTATTTGGCTCTATATGTTGAAGCACTGCATCGTTTATTGTGTCCTTTCCTCTTCTGTGATGATCAAAAACAACTTTTGTGCTTATTTTTTCTATTAATCTTGGTTCATCAGATATTTTAGGATTATTATGATCAACCAAAATTAGCATTGTGTCTTCATCTGTAATAAATAATGCGTGATCTCCATCTATAAACATATCGCTTGCATACTCATCTTGCGATAAAAATTTTTCTTTTAAAACATTTACTCCTTTTGCTATAGAATTTTGAACTATGTGAACATCTTTCCCAATAAATTTTGCCATCATGTATACGCCAACAGAAGCTCCAAAAGAATCAAAGTCTACATTCTTGTGTCCCATAATTAATATTTTATCTTTTGTATCTAACACTTCTCTAAACGCTTTTGCTTTTACACGAGAGCGTACTCTAGTAAATTTTTCTTGTTGAAGTGTTTTTCCGCCATAGTATTGCATATCTATATTATTTTTTACTACTGCTTGATCTCCACCTCGACCAAGTGCCATATCTATAGCGTACCTAGCAAAATCATAATTCTCTTCTATGCTCTTTCCATCCATTCCAACGCCTATGCTTAGTGTCATAGAAATATCATTTGCTGTATTTATTTCTTTTACTGTATCGAGTAGTGAGAACCTGTCCTCTATCATTTCTTTAATATTTTTTTTATTTATAATAAATAAGTATTTATCTTTTTCAAGTCTTTTTATAATACCAGAGAAATCAGACACATACCTTGTAAGTTTTCTGTCGACCAAGGCTGTAATAATAGATTTGTTTGTGTCTTCTATATTTTCCAAAGCTTCCTCGTAATTATCTACATATATTAAGCCCTCAACTGTTTTATAATCATCTAAATTTCTTTTTGCATTTTCTAAATCTGTTACATCTGTAGCATAAATTGCTATTACTTTTGAATCATTATTTTCTTCTTTCTCTTCTATATTATTTAACCATTCTTTTGTTATATCAATACCCTCTAATAAAATATTATAAATTTTATTTTGAAAGTCTACGAGAAACTCTCTTCTATTTTTTATAGAATCATACAATAATTCTTTTGTTATCGTTTTAGAAAAGAAATTGATATTTGGTATAATACCGCCTCTTTTGTTTCTTATTGCTTTAAAAGACTTATTCTCCCAAATTATAGTTCCATTACTTGTACATAATGCAAAAGGAATATTTATATTATCTAAAATTCCATTTTGAACATTTGATGTAGACATAATAAGAGAAAAAATTCTAGGGAGAAGCTTTCTGTATCTAATAAAAAGCAAGTATAAAGCAATCAAAATATATATTATAGTAAATATTAATAAAATATTAGATGCATTTTGCTTCTCTATATATACGCATACATTTATAAAAATTAAAATGACAGATAAAATTAGAGGCCAAGTTAAATATATAGAAAGACTTAATTTAGTTTTAATATTTTTTTTCATAACTTAATAATTATATCATAAAATGATACTATTTACAAAACTATATATTGTGTTTTATAAAATATAAATATCTATATTTAGTGTATTTTAAATATTTTTTTATTAATTTGATTTGATTTTTTTCCAAGAATCATTATAATAATTTTCTGTGTCTACACCTAGATATTTAAATACTTCATTATTGTTATTTGTATAATCTTTTGTTATTTTATTTTTTCTGTCATATAAGTCGTTCAATAAATTTTGTGCTTTTTCATTTGTAGTATCATATGTTATATATTCTGCATTTCTTTTTGATATATCCTCTCTCAATAAAAAGTCTAACCACAAGTATGCATTATCAATATTTTGTGCATCCTTAGTTATAACCCATGAATCAATCCAAGTATTTGTGCCCTCTTTTGGTAGTATGTAAGAATAATCATACTCTCCATTAGCTTCATCTAAAATATATAAAAGCTCTCCAGAGTAAATAACACCAATCAAAGCTTCTCCACCAATCATTTTATCTCTTACTTGGTCTACTACATAAGCTTGAACAAGTGGCTTTTGTGTAATTAATTCATTTGTTGCTTTATCTATTTCTTGTTTGTTTGTAGAGTTAAGAGAGTATCCATTTTTCTTTAGTGCTACTAAAAATGCATCTCTTACAGAGTTTTGCATAAGAATTTCATCCTTGTACTCTTCTTTCCAAAGGTCTTTCCAAGATGTAGGCAAAGGTAAATTTTTTTCTTTTAAAAGAGTATTATTACATAGTATACCAACAGTACCCTCCATATAAGGGATAGAATAATTATTGTTTTCATCAAATTGTTTTGAAATCTCAAGTGATGATTTTTTTATATTTTCATAATTAGTTAATTTATTTGTATCAATCTCTTTAAGCAAATTATTTTGTATCATCTTTTGTATCATATAATCTGAGGGACATACTACATCATATTTTACAGAACCAATTTCTACAATTGGGTACATTTCTTCATTTGTTTCAAAAACATCATAAATAACTTCTATATTATACTCTTTTTTAAAATCTTCTATTACTTCTGGGTCAATATATTCTCCTGCATTATAAATTTTTAATACAGAATTTTTGTTATTATTCGTACAAGAAAAACAAAATAAAGATAATAATACAAGTGCTATAGATAAAATTATTTTTTTCATTTTATATCCTCTTCTTTAAATTTTTTTAAATCTTCTTTTGTATCTATATCTAAAAAGTCTTCTTCTAAAATGTGATACAAAAAAGCTTCAAACTTTTTTTCTTTAATTAATTCTCTTAGTCCTTTGTCGCCTTTAACTTCCATTGCTTTATCAAAAAATTTTTTCTGTATAAATGTTGGTGATGAAAGTTGATAATTTGATACAAAACAAGATATATCATTATTTGATAAAAGCGATAATCTTATAAAACTTTCAAATTCATTTTGTTTTAATCCTATTAGATCTCCTGGTACATAACAAATTGCATCTGTATTATTTTTTAAATATTCAGTTGATATTCTTATAGTAGAAGAAAGTCCCTCATTCGCATTATCATTATATAAAACTATTTGCTTATTTGATGATTTTTGTTCTTCAATTATTTCTTTATGACTTGTAACTAGTACTATTTGTATATTTAAATCGTAATTAAATTTTTGTTTAAAATATTTTATTATGTTTAATTTGGTGTTATTCAATGTATCTAGTACTATTTCATACATTTTTTTATTATTTATTTTATATAATAATTTATTTTCTCCAAATCTTATTGAAGAGCCAGATGCCATAAGTACAAATGAAATATTTTTGTATTTTTTGTAATTATTTGATTTTGATAAGTCTACAATATGCGAGTAAATTTTTATATTTTTATATTTATTTTTTAATGGATTAATATAAAAATACTTCATAAATAATTTTAATATATGTTCATCTACTATTTTATCTTTATTATGCAATACTTCTAATATTTCTTTATTTGTATTTTGATTAATATTTTCATTTATATTATCAAAAGCAGATTCGTACCTATGACACACTGCACTTATTTTTCTTCCTATTGCTTGAGCTCCAAAAACTATATGTATTTCGTTTGTATTATCTGGTATTACTGGTTCTTTTTTATCATTAGGTATTTTCATTGGTTTTGTTCTTGAACCATCTGCTTCTATTATTATGTAGTCATACTCTTTGCATACTCTTTTATACTCTTCATCTCCTATGTACCCTATTTTTCCACTGCCTGCATCTACTCCATAGCAATCAAAATATTTTGATTTTATATGGCACATATGAGTTGTAGTTAGTACTGCTACTTTGTAATTTTTTTTTGCATAATACAAAGCAAGCTTAATTAAAATAGTAGTCTTTCCACCTGCTCCACAAATACTTATTACATAAGATTTCATTTTAGAACTTTCTCCTTTTTCTTATTTTGAAAAAAGTTCAATAGCACGAGTATTATAAATACTAGTAAAAATATGATTGTAGAAAGTGCATATATTGATGGTTTAACACCTCTTTTGGTTTGCGAGTATATAAGTGTAGATAAAGTATTAATTCCTGCACCTTTTGTAAAATATGTAATAATAAAATCATCTAAAGACATAGTGAATGCAAGCAAAAACCCTGATAACACTCCTGGCATAATATCTGGAAGTGTTACTTTAAAAAAAGCTTCTACTTCACTAGCACCAAGGTCTAAGGCTGCATCTTGTAAACTTTGCTCATCTTTTGCAAGCTTAGGGAGTATAGATAAAATAACATAAGGCAAGTTGAAAGTAATATGTGCTAAAAGAATTGTTTTAAATCCAAGGCTTATACCAAAGGCTATAAATGATAAAAGAAGTGAAATACCTGTAACTATATCTGCATTTAGCATTGGTATATTTGTAATTCCTAAATAAAAACTTTTTCTTCTTCTTTTCATTTTTGATATAGCAAGTGATGCTAAAGTACCAATTACTACAGCTATGACAGAAGAAATAAGTGCTATTAATATTGTATTCCAAAGAGCATTCATAATCGCTTTGTCATTAAGCATCTCTTTGTACCAATTTAAAGAAAAACCACCCCAAGTTGCTCTTGAGCGTGATTTATTAAATGATAAAATAATTAAAGTAAACATAGGTACATATAAAAAAAGTACCATAAGAGTTAAATATGAATTTTTAATTATTTTTTTTATCACATTAAAATTTTATCATCTTTTTCTGAGTGTCTATCAACAAAAGATGTTATTATTAAAATAAATATAACTAAAACTATGGAAAGCCCTGCTCCTCTATGCCAATTGCTTGATTGAATAAACTCTTGCTCTATAACATTTCCTATAAGAAGTATTTGACCACCACCCAAAATATTTGGAATAGCTACTGTTGTAAGTGAGGGAATAAAAACCATTGTAATACCACTTATGATTCCTGGCATAGAAAGTGGTATGATGATTTTTATTAAAACATTAAAAAAGTTAGCGCCTAAATCATAAGCTGCATTTATAGTATTATCATCTATTTTGGTGAGTGAATTGTATATTGGTAAAATCATAAAAGGTAAAAAATCATATACCATACCAAGGACTATAGCTATTGGTGTATTAATAATATCTAAGCGTGGTAAGCCAAGTAAAAGTAAAAAACTATTTATTATACCTTTTTTTTCTAACAAAGTAAGCCAGGCTACTATTCTTAATAATGAATTCATCCACATAGGCAAAATAAATAAAAAAACTAAAAAAGAGCTTTTGCCAACATTCATATTTTTTAATATAAGAGCTAGTGGGTATGAAATAATTAAACATATTATAGTACTAATTAATGATAATTCTAAAGATAAAATTAATGATTTTAAATTATCTTGATTAAAAATTGACAAAATATTTTCTATAGTAAATTGATTCAATTTATTTGTAAATCCAAAATATATCATAAACAAAAGTGGAACGATTATAAAACAAATCATCCAAATTGTGTATGGTAGTATTATTATATTTTTTGTTTTTTTATTCATTATACATCTATCTCTAATGCTCTCTCATCTTCTGATGATGGTTTATTCATAATTTGAATATTTTCTGGTTCAACAAATATTCCGACTTCCTTTCCTTTTTCTACATAATCTGTAGAATGAATAAGCCACTCAAAGCCATCGTAAGTTTTGCATTCCATTTCATACATCTCGCCTTTAAATATTGCACCAGTCATTACACCTTTTAAGAGAGTCTTTTCACTATTTATATCAATTATATCCACATCTTCTGGTCTAATAACTACATCAACTGGTTTATTTTTTCCAAAGCCTTTATCTATACATTTAAATTTTGAACCAAATATTTCTACGCAGTAATCCTCTATCATTTTTCCTGGCACTATATTTGAGTCGCCTATAAATGTAGCAACAAAAGCATTCTCTGGTTCATTATATATTTGCTCAGGACTTCCCATTTGCTGAATATAACCTTGGTTCATAACTACTATTGTATCGGACATAGTAAGAGCTTCCTCTTGGTCGTGAGTTACATAAATAAATGTTATACCAAGCTCTTTTTTTAATCTAATAAGTTCATATTGCATCTCTTGCCTTAATTTAAGATCTAGCGCACCTAGTGGTTCATCAAGTAACAAAAGTCGTGGTTCATTAACTATAGCACGAGCTATAGCTATACGCTGTTGTTGACCACCAGATAAAGATGTAACATCTCTTTTTTCGAATCCATCTAAATTAACTAATTTTAATGCATAAGAAATTTTGTCCCTAATATATTGTTCATTTTTTTTCTTTATACGCAAACCAAAAGCAATGTTTTCAAATACATTCATATGTGGAAACAAAGCGTATTTTTGAAAAACAGTATTCAATTGTCTTTTATTTGGGGAAAGTGTGGTGATATCGTTGCCATCAAATATGACTCTTCCTTTGTCTGCTGTTATGAAACCACCTATAATACGAAGTGTAGTTGTTTTACCACAACCAGATGGTCCAAGTAGAGTAACAAAAGAATTTTCTTTGATATCTAATTTTAGTTCATCTAATACTAAATCACCATCAAAAGATTTAGAAATATTCTCTAGGGAAATTAATAGATTTTCCAATTCATAAAAACCTCACAGGGGGCATAAACCCCTTCCTTCTTACAATATTTTTTTTAGCATATAAAACGCCATAAGGTTTATAAATAAAAAAATAGTGAAATTTATTATACTTGAAAATATGATAAATATCAAGGGTAAATATCAAGTAATTATTTCACTATTTATGTTTTTAATTATATTAAAATTTTAAATAAGTTAGTATCATTGGCACTATCATTGCAAGCACTAAAACTATTGCTATGACAATCCCTATTGTTTTTTGTGTTTTTTTTCTCATCATAATAATTTAATCTCCATTAATATATTATGCATTCATCAATTTGCTAACATTTAATTTGACTCCAGGTCCCATAGTAGAAGAAAGAGTTACTGATTTTAAGTATGCACCTTTTAGTGATTGAGGTCTTGCTTTTACTATAGCACTCATAATAGTATCAAAATTGCCTTGCAATTTATCTTGTTCAAAAGATGCTTTACCTACTGGCACATGAATAATATTAGATTTATCTAATCTGTATTCTACTTTACCAGCTTTTACATCATTTATTGCTTTTGTGATGTCTTGAGTTACTGTTCCAGTTTTTGGGTTTGGCATAAGACCTTTTGGCCCAAGTATTTTTGCTAATTTGCCTATTGTACCCATCATATCTGGAGTTGCTATTACAGAATCAAAACCAAGCCAACCTTCATTTTGTATTTTTTGTACATATTCATCTACACCTACAAAGTCTGCTCCAGCAGCTGTAGCTTCATCTGCTTTTGCATCTTTTGCAAATACTAAAATACGCACCTTTTTTCCTGTACCATTTGGCAATACTACAGAGCCTCTAATTTGTTGCTCGGCATATTTTCCATCACAACCTGTTTTAATATGCAATTCTATAGTTTCATCAAATTTTGCTGTAGCATTCTTTTTTACTAAAGAAATAGCATCATTTGAATCATAAAAAGTAGCTGGTTGAACATTAGCTATTTTTGCTTTATATAATTTTCCTCTTCTTTTCATTACACTCCCCCTTATTCTTCCACAACAACGCCCATAGAGCGACATGTTCCTGCAATCATACTCATTGCTGATTCGATACTAGATGCATTTAAATCTGGCATTTTCTCTTCGGCAATTTTTCTTAATTGCTCTTTTTTGATTGTGGCAACTTTTGTTTTGTTTGGAACGCCTGAACCTGATTTTAAGTTCAATGCTTTCTTAATCAAAACTGCTGCTGGTGGTGTTTTAGTAATGAATGTAAAACTTTTGTCGGCATACACAGTTATTACTACGGGAATAAGAACATCTCCCTTATCTTGTGTGCGTGCGTTAAAATCTTTTGTAAATTGAACAATATTTACTCCCCATTGTCCTAGGGCTGGTCCTACTGGTGGAGCTGGTGTAGCTTTTCCTGCAGGAATTTGTAATTTGATATAACCGTCAATCTTTTTTGCCATTTGTTTTTCCTCCTTGGTTTTAGCGAGTGTTTACTCTCCCATAATTTATATGAAATTCCAAAATGGAATACATATTCTTTAAAAAAATTATAATCTTTTCACATCTGCAAATGATAATTCTACAGGTGTTTCTCTTCCAAACATTTCTACTCCTATTGTAACTGTTTTATGTGCTTTGTTTATACTAGTTACTTTGCCAATTGTGTCTTTCCAAGCACCACTAGTTACTACTATAGAATCTCCCTCTTCAAAATTAATTACTATTTCTTTTTCTTGACCAGATAACAATTCTACTTCTGATGGAGATATAGGAACAGGATTTGATCCAGGGCCTACAAAGCCAGTTACTCCCCTTGTATTTCTGATAACATACCAAGTTTCATCTGTCATAATCATACGAACTAAAATATATCCTGGAAAAAGTTTTTTGTCTGACTTTTTTTCTTTTCCATTTTTTAATTCTGTAACAGTTTGCTTTGGTACTGTAATCTCAAAAATATAATCTTGCAAATTTCTATTTTCAATTGTTTTTTCGATATCTGCTTTTACTTTGTCTTCATACCCAGAGTATGTATGTGCTACATACCAAGCTGGTTTATCTTCATATCTGTTTTTTTGTTGCATAATTTATAATACCTCTCATTTTAAAATAAAACTAAAACCTGTAGATATTATAATATCTAAAACTGCAATTATAACACCTATGATTATAGAACCTGTAAGTACACAAACAGAATCTTTCCATATTTTCTCTGTGTTTGGAAAAATGATTTTGTTGAATTCTATTTTCATATTTTTGAAAATATTTGAAATCTTACTCATTACTTAGACTCCTTATGCATAGTGTGTCTGTGGCATTTTGCACAAAACTTTTTTGTTTCTATACGATCGGGATGCTCTTTCTTGTTTTTTGTTGTATCATAATTTCTCATTTTACACTCTGTGCATTCTAGAGTTATTTTTGTTCTCTTACTTGCCATTTTTATTCCTCCATCAATTGTTACAATTGTCCTACATTAAAAAAAAGGGTCTCCCCTTTAGATGTAAAAATATTATCAAAAATATTAAGAAAAGTCAAGTGTATTTTTTATAAAAAAAAGAAGCAAAAAATTTCTCTTTTGCTTCTTTTAATAATAAAATATGATAATAAAATTCTACTATATATTACATATTATATATTATATATTATTTATGATTTATGATTTATGATTCAAATTCGTAATCTTTTCCTGGTAATATAGCATTAAGTATTATACCAAAAATAGCAGCTGATGCAAGACCACCAAATTGTAGAGTTGTAGAAGCACCTAAACTAATTTGAATAGGTTGAGAATTAAATGCTAATCCAGATACCATTATTACAGCAGCAATTAAAACATTTCTTTGATTTGCAAAATCTACTTTATGCTCTACTAATGTTCTTAAACCTATAGCAGAAATCATTCCATATAATACGAATGAAATACCACCAATTATTTCTGATGGAATTGTATTTATAAATCCATCTACAGCTGGGAACAATGATAATAATAGTGCTACTACAGCAGCTACTCTTAATACAAATGGATCATAAACTCCTGTAAGAGCTACAACACCAGTATTCTCTGAATATGTAGTATTAGCTGGTCCACCAAGTAAACCTGCAATTGATGTTCCTATACCATCTCCAAGAAGTGTTCTTGTAAGTCCTGGGTCTTTAATAAAGTTTTTTCCTACTGTGGCACCAACTGCTGCAACATCGCCTACATGCTCTATAATAGCAGCGAGTGATACAACAACAAATGTTACTACAGCTCCGATTTCGAACTTAGGGAAGAAGAAAGGTGGTAAAGCTACTATAGCATTACTACCAATTGAAGTGAAATCAACCCAACCAAATACACAAGCAACAATATAAGATACTATTATAGAAATAAGAATAGGCAAGATTTTTACCATTCCTTTTCCAAAAATATTGCATACAATAATAACAACTATTGCAATTATTGCTAAAGAATATCTTGCTGGTTGTCCAGATGATACAATATTATTTAGTGCTGATGGAGCAAGAATTAGTCCTATAAGCACAATAATTGGTCCTGTAACTATAGGAGGAAACAATTTCATTACTTTTTTTACACCAAAAACTTGAATAAGTCCTGCAAGTACAACATACACAAGACCAGCACATAATACGCCACCTGTTGCATAAGGCAATTTCGCTGGATCCCCACTAGCAACTGAGGCAAAAGCTCCCAAAAATGCAAATGAAGAACCAAGGTATACAGGCACTTTACCTTTTGTAATAAAATGAAACCAAAGTGTAGCTATACCTGCACAAAACAAAGTAACTGATACAGACAGACCTGTTAAAAGTGGAACAAGAACTGTAGCACCGAACATAGCAAAAACATGTTGCAAGCCTAAAACAATAGTCTTCGGCATACCTAGTTGCTTTCTGGCATCATATATGCCATTTTTAAAATCTTCCATAAAATCCTCCTTTTTTTGTTTTAATTCATTTATGTTTTTTGTTTTTTAAGTGCTTCTAAAATATCACATGCTGTGATTGGCATTTTTGTAAATCTTACTCCTATAGCATTGTATATAGCATTTGCAATTGCTGGAGCTCCAGGTACCATAGCTGGTTCCCCAATTCCTCTAGCTCCAAATGGTCCTGTTTCCTCTTCGAATTCTGCTACATAAGACTCAAGCACATCTGGGCAATCATCTGCTGTAGGTATTTTATAATCTACAAAACTCTTATTCATTATTTTACCATTTTTTAAAATTAACTCTTCCCATAGTGCTGTACCAAGCGCTTGCACCATTGCTCCCTCAACTTGTGCATTGTATAAAGCTTCATTAATTACTTTACCTGGGTCAAAACAAGAAATCATTTTTAGTACTTTTACATGCCCTGTTTGCAAGTCTACTTCTACCTCGCAACCAGTAACTCCTATAGTCCAAAATGCTACTGGTTTAGGAGATTGTGAATCAACTGGATTATAAGCCATATTGTTTGGCACTACAAATCTTCCTACACCTATTGCAGGTCCACCCATTCCAGAACCATCTGGTAAAGTAAGCCCAAGTGCAAAAGTATTAATAGGCACTCTATTTTCTTCATGATACTTTTGTACTACAAATGTTGTATTGTTTTTATCATCTCTTTCAAAAAATATATCTTTCTTCCCACAACCTAGTTTGATTTCTGCTAGGTGAAGTATTTTTTCTTTTAAATCTTCTGCTGCAAGTTTTACAGCATTTCCTGCACAATAGGTAGTTCGTGATGCTACTGTTTGCCACTCATAAGGGTTCATAGTTGTATCGCCAGATGTTAGTGTAATTAAATTTGGATTTACATTTAATACTTCTGCTGCAATTTGTGTTAGTGCTGTATTTGAACCTTGACCAATTTCTTCGGCACTAGTTTGCAAATAGAAAGTACCATCCTCATTCATTCTTATGATAGAAGCACTAGCTACATCTGTAGGCATAGATGGAGATTTCCAACCAGCTGCTATTCCTTTTGCACGGATTTTATTTTTATTATTATTTTCACATGGTTTATCATACTCTAGTTTTTGAAGAACTGTTTCTAAACAAGCTTGATAACCAGATACATTCATTACCTCACCTGTAGATGTTTCATCTTTAGCTCTTAGCCCATTTCTTCTTCGTATTTCTATAGGAGATATCCCTAGGTCTTTTGCTACTTCATCTAAATTTTGTTCTATAGCAAAATGTATTTCACACATACCAAATCCACGATAAGGTCCACCTACTGGATGATTAGTATATAAACAATAACTATCTGTAGAAATATTAGGAATATTGTATGGCCCTGATCCAGCGAAACCAGCTGCTTTTACTATATTTACTCCATACTCTGTGTAAGCTCCACCATCCCACAAAAATTCATTATGCTCTGCAATAATTTTTCCCTCTTTTGTAACACCAGTTTTTATTTTAGCATACATTCCTTGTCGCACATAAGCATTCTCAAATTCATCCTCTCTTGAGTACATAAGCCTTACTGGTCTACCAGGATTTAGTTTTGCTAGTGGAATAACTATTCCCTCTATTGTTGTACCTGCTTTAGAACCAAAACCACCACCCACAAATTCTGATATAACTCTAACTTTATTTAGTGGTATATCAAATGAGTCTGATAAAGATTGTCTTACAGCATAAGGAGATTGACAAGAGGCCCATACAGTTAAAGAACCATTTGCATCAAATTTTGCTGTAGCTACATGTGTTTCTATTGGTGAATGTTGAACATGTGGTACATGATACTCATGCTCTACTACTTTATATGCTTCCTTAAAAGCTTTTTCTACATCTCCCTTTCTTAATACATGATGATGAGAAATATTAGTGTGTGGAACTGGATGAAATATTGGTGCTACTTTGTATGTGTGTAAATCTGGATGTATAAGTGGCGCATCCTTTTTCATAGCATCTTGTGGGCTTAAAACTGGAGTTAACTCTTCATAATCAACTTTTATAAGTGAGCAAGCTTCCTCTGCAATTTCTATAGTTTCTGCACAAACAGCAACTACTGCTTCACCTACATATTTTACTGTATCAACAGCAAGAAAGTTTTTGTCTGCAAGGTATAAACCACCTCTCTTCTTATAATAATCTCCTGTGATTATTGATTTTACTCCAGGAAGTTTTTCTGCTTCTTTAATATTTATACTTTTTATTTTTGCATGTGGATAAGGGCTACGAACTACTTGTGCAAAAAGTGTGCGTGGGAAATAATAATCACCAGCATACTTTGCTTCACCAGTTACTTTTGCAATGCCATCTACACGAGGGATTCCTTGACCAATGCAAGTATATTTTCCATCATTAGTCATATTATCTGCCCTCCTTACTATTTACGACATCTTCTATAGCTTCTATTATTCTTTTGTAACCTGTGCACCTGCATAAATTACCACTTATTGCATCCACTATCTCTTCTCTACTTGGTTTAGGATTTTCATTTAAAAGTGCTGTTGCAGACATCAAAAATCCTGGAGTGCAATATCCGCATTGAAGTGCTGCATGAGATATAAAACTTTCTTGAAGAGGTGTTAATTTTCCATCTTTTGATAAACCCTCTACAGTAGTAATATGTACACCATCAAGTTCTGGTGCAAGTATTAGGCAAGCATTCATTGGTTTATTATCAACTATAATTGTACAAGCACCACACTCTCCAGCACTACAACCCTCTTTTGATCCAGTCAAGTCTAATTGCTCTCTCAAAACTCTTAGCGCTGTATGGTTTGGTTTTACTACCAAAGAGATAGGTTCATCATTCACATAAAAATTTATTTTATATTCCATTTTTATTCACCTCCTTGGTTTAACTCTCTTAAGCTTCTATCAATTATTACTTTTACTATATCCAAACGATACTCTTTAGAAGCTCTTATATCATCAATAGGGGAAACTTCTTTTATTGCTAATTCTTTTGCTTCTTCAATTGTTTTATCACTAATTTCTTTATTTTTTAAAAACTCTTCTGTTTTTGTAAGTCTAATAGGTGTTGGTGCTACAGCACCAAATGCAATTTTATATTCATTTCCTATTTTTACTATTGTAGCACAAACATTTGATAAATCAACTTCTCTTCTTCTTGCATTTTTTGAAAATACACCTTTTGTATTTTCATACAAAGGTATTTTTATTCCTATTACTATTTCTCCCTCTTGTAATACAGTCTTTCGAACAAAAGTAATAAATTCTCTTATTGGTACTTCTCTTCTTCCATTTTGACCCTCGATAATAAGTGTAGCATCAAGTGCATAAAGTGGAGTAGCACTATCTGCAAGTGGTGATGCATTTACAATATTACCTACACTTGTAGCTCTATTTCTAACTTGATTTGAACCAACACTATGACAAGCTTCCGCATAGTATGGATAATATTTTTTTACATACTCATTTGCACTTATTTCATTCATAGTAGATAAAGCACCAATAAATAAATATTTTTCTTTAATATTTAAATTGATTCCTTTTAATTCTTTTATATGTTTAATGTCTATAATATATTCAGGAGATATTAATCTTTCTCTAAGCCGAATTACAACATCAGTGCCACCATTTAAAATGCAAGCTTTATTTTTATATTTTAAAAGCAAGTCTACTACTTCTTTAATTGTTGTAGGTGCCAAATATTCAAATTCTTTCACTTTCAAAATCTCCTTTCTTATAAAGATTTTTGTTGAAAAAATAATATTAAAGCTCTTAGTATAATATAATAAAAATCCAAAAAGAGCAATATATTTTAAAAAAGTTATTGCATTATACTTCGAAGCCCTCAAAAGCTACTATCCTTGTAAATGCTGATTCTATATCTACGCCTTTCCAAGGGAAGCAACCGATTACAAGACGCTTGTTGCTCAATTTATCTATCTCACCACCTACGCACTCTGCGTGAATAATCTCGCCATATTTTTTTGGGAACATTTGAATATGCATTGCTTGATATTGCTCTGGCCAAGGGTACATTTCTTCAAGTGATTTACCATATGTTTTTCTCATATACTCATCACATTTTTTTGTTTCTGCCGGATTCCAATCACGGATTTTTGTATTTTGAGGATGGTCAGCACTGCCACAATCAACTCCTATCCATCTTAAATGTTTTTTATGACACCAGTCTGTAAATTGAAGATCTGGACCAGGGTGTCGCATCATATATCTTTGCTCATCTGCTAGTGGTTCTTCCCAGCCATATTTATGATATCCAGTATTTATAATAAGAATATCGCCATCTTTTACTTCAACTCTCTTCTCAATATCACTTGCACTATATATTGAATAATCTTTATCTCCAAATTCATCTGATAAATCTACTACAACTCCAGGGTGGCATAGTTTATCAAGTGGTAAAGATGCTATATCGCCACCTGCTGTATCAAAATGTCTAGGACCATCTAAGTGAGTACCTACATGGTTTGATGTATGAATAATTTGTCCATTAGCACCATTTGAAGATAATCTCTTAAAATATTCAACTCTTAGTGGTTGGTATGTTGGCCAAGGTGGAGTAGTTACTCCTGTTCCAATTGTTAAATCATACATTTTAATTTCATTCCATTTCATAATTTTTTCTCCTAATTTTTTATTTTTAAATCAAATTTATTTATCCATTAGCATATACTTTTGAAAACTCTTTTAAGCTTTGTACAAAACAATCCATAGGAGGGTGAACTATTCCAGCTCCTACTTGACCAACACCTGGTTTTTTAGCTGCTATTCCAGTATTGATTACAGGTAGAATTTGTGTTTGTACTACTTTTCTTATATCTATGCCTGTTGCAGATCCTCTAAAATTGAGTGCTGGTATTTTATAAGTATTGCCCTCTCCCTCTGTTATTTCATACATTTTAGTAGAATAATTGATAGCGTCTTGTGGTGTTCCACCAACAAATTGAACTATTGCTGGAGCAGCTCCCATACAAAAACCACCAATACCAGTAGTTTCTGTGATACAAGAATCTCCTACATCTGGATTTGCATCCTCTTCACTAAAGCCTGGGAAGTATAAACCATCTACAATTTCAGATGGAGCTGTAAACCATTTATCTGGTCCAAGACCAGCAACTCTAATACCAAACTCTGTGCCATTACGAGCCATAGTTGATACGATTGTAGAATATTCTACACCAAATGTAGCATCCATAGTACATTTGCAAGCTGGCATTGTTAAATTTAAAAATGTGTGATCTGCACTATCAAAAAATTTTAATGCTTTTACTTTTTCAGCTATTGTAAAATTAGTTTCTACCATGGCTGGTGCAAGCATTCTAAATAAAAGTGAAGTACCAGCTCTGTTTCTGTTATGCCCCTCATCTCCCATTTGCAATACTTGTGCAATCATAGATTTTAAATCTATCTCTCCTACTAATTTTAATGTTTCTTTAACTATAGGATACAATTCGTTCTGGAAATAACGAAGTCTCTCAAGCACTTCTGGTTGATATGCACCAAATCTCAATACTTTACCAAGACCCTCATTAATAGTACAATAAGCCATGTTACCATATGTTTTATTTTTTACTTTCCATACTGGCATAGAATAAGATACTATTCCAGCCATAGGACCTACTGCTTCATGATGATGACAAGGAGAAAAAATAATCTCTCCAGATTGTGCCAAGTCCTCTGCTTCCTTTTCATTTTTTGCTAAATCTTCATACATCAATGCTCCTATAACAGCACCCTTTTGTGGTCCACACATTTTGTCCCAAGTAACAGGTGGACCTGAATGAAGAATAGTTTTTTTAGTCATTCCTGGTATATCCTCTCCTGCTGTAGACATACCAATAAGTGTAGGTGTTGCTGATAAAATTCGATTCAACACTTCCTTATTGGCATTAGCAATTTTTTCTTTTAAATCTGCCATTTTAAATCCTCCTATGTATATTTTTTTATATTAAATCTGAAAGCATATTTGCTAAATCTTTATCTCCACCAGCTACTGGTTTCCAGTCTACATGTATAGCTTCAACATTTTGTTTTTTTAAGTCTTCATAAAATGATTCTATTCCAAAATTTACAACATTTAATTTTTTGTTAAATAATTCGTTTAGTTTGCTCATTGTTTCTCCTTTCGTATTTTATTTATTAATTTGTATTTCGTTGTTTATTTTTTTAATATTTATATTACTATTTGTTTCGAGTTTTGGTGTTTATTTCTTTGTTTATGTTTTATATTTCTTTATTTATAATTTTTTTTGTGAGTCTTACTGCTTGTGCATTTGTAGGCATAATGATTGCTCCTGCATTTTTTATTTTCTCACATGTTTCATCAAAAGATTGTGGATCTTTATTTGTGCCTAGAACTTCACACACTATAGGAAGTACTCTTCCATTATCTTTTGCATTCTTTTTTGCTTTTATTATAGCATCGCATAAATCTTCACTTGGGTCTGGATTAGAGCCATAACCAATAACACAATCACATAAAATTACTTTTGTTGTTTCATCTAAAGACTCTTTTATAATTCTTTCTGCACGAAGAGATGGGTCTATCATAGGGTGAGCTCTTCCAACAGTAAATTCATCATCTCCAAAATCAAGTGCCGTATGCTCTTTGCTAATATTTTTATCGGCTAATTTATCTTCTTTATTTAAAGGAATATTTGAGTAAATATGACCTAGGTCTTTAATTAACATTTTCATAGCTTCATCGCATATAGTACCACCTGTATACAAAGCTCGTAAATATTTTTGAGTATTCTTCATACCTTTTGTAGCATCTAATACTATTTTTTCTATTTCATCATCACTTAAATCAAATCCATCAAAAGTTGTTGGAGTTTTTCCTTTAGAAATAGCTACTGCTTTTTTTGCCGCATCCTCTAACGATATTGATGGTATTAATCCCATTTTCTCTATTTCTGTCATATCTGCACCAACGAAAGACACAACAGTTGGCTTTCCACCATCTTTTGCTTGTTTTAATATTTTTGTTTGTATATCTGCAGCTGGTGGTTTAGATGTAAGTAATATTACTTTTGTATTTTTATCATCAATTAAGCTTTGCAGAGCAAACGAAAACATTATACCACCAATTTCTTCTTTTAAATCTCTTCCACCAGTTCCTATAACTTGTGATACTCCACCACCATATCTATCTATTAATGAAGAAACTTCTTGTGTACCAGTTCCGCTTGCACCTACTATTCCAATATCACCAGGTGTAATAACATTTGCAAAAGCAAGTGGTGTATTATTGATTATAGCTGTTCCACAATCTGGACCCATCATAAGTAGGCCTTTAGATACGGCTTTCTCTTTTAATTTTTTTTCATCTTCAATACTAACATTATCAGAAAAGAGCATAACATTAATATTGTTATCAAGGCAGTCGTTTGCTACATCTTTTGCATACTTACCAGGAACAGATATTATTGCCATATTCAAATCTTTTTTAATTTTTAATGCAGAACTTAAAGTAGGTGGATAATAATTTGCACTTGTTGCTTCTTTCTTCTTATTTAATAATTCTTCTACTTTTAATAAAACATTTTGCCAAATTTCTTCATTCTCTACACTAGCTACTACAAAAAAATCATTTGCTGTAACAGTATCAAGTTCATTTGAATTTAAACCGATGTTATGGCTAATCTCTTTGTTTAAATCTGTACCCATTCCTACTAAAGCTTCTTTTACTCCAGGTACTTTTTTTACATCTTTTGAAATAATCATTAGTGAAACTGAATCGTAATAAGCACCTTTTTTAATGTCTAATTTTACCACTTGTATACCTCCCTAAAATTTTTATTTAATGAATAATATATTCCTGTAAGCGTATCTATACCCGATGTAGCACCAAATGAAGAAATTTTTTCAATATCTTTTTTAATATTATTTAATGATAAATTGCATATGTGAATATATAATTTAATTATATCACTTGAGAATAAACCTAGCTTAGCATTGTGTAAGAAAGAAGTACTTAAATTTGTAGTATTTATTTTTTTTAATAAATTATTTGATATTTTGTATGTGTGGTAATCGGTGGTGGGTTTTGTATTCTTACCTAAAATAATCAAGCTTTCTATAAAATATAATGCAGATATATACCCTTTCAAAAAATCATCACTTGATGGTGTAAGACCAATTCCAAGACCAGCTATATTTTTACCAAGAGAACTAAATATTTTATAATCACAATTTGATAATTCTTTATCTTCATTGAAAAGCAAGTTAAATATTTTTATAGTTTGTTCATCTAATTTTATAATTCTATCTTTAATAAAATTTGTATAATAATTTTGTTTTAATTCGCTTGAAATTAAGGGTAATAAGCTATCTGAATATTCTTCTTTTGAAGCAATTTCTATTATATTATTTTTTATAAAAATTAAGCTTTCTTTTATATTGTTTTTTATTCTTTTTAAATAAATTGACTCTTTTGAATTGTTTTTTGTATTTGTATATTCTCTTATAAAATAATTTTGTAAATTATTTGTAAGAGATAAATCGGTTAGTTTGATATTGTCTTTTAATTGCAATTTCAAATCACGAATCTCATCATTTTCTTTTACATTGATTTCTAGAAAATCGTTAATACTTGTACAAATACTTCTTGGTTCAATAGTTGTTTTTGAATTTATAAATGATAAAAATATATTTTTTTCTTCATCTAATATTATATTCAATGCATTTTTAAATATGGAATGAATTTTAATTTGTTTAAATTTGTTCTTTTTAATTTCTTTTATTAAGTCATATGTGTCTAAGCTTAGTTGTTCTATTTTTATATCATTTATTTTAAATTTATTATTCATTATTCATCTCATATATTTTTAATAATATTTGTATTAAAAACCTATCATTTGAATTGTTTAAATCAATATTGCTAATTTTTTTAATTTTTTCTAGCCTATATGGTATGGTGTTATAATGCACATGTAGTATTCTACTCATTGCTTTAGCATTGCCAGACTCTTCAAGATATACTTTTATAGTATTTAATAAATCGAGTTGCTTTTTTTTATCGTATTCAATAATTGGTTTTAAGTATTCATTATATAATAAAATGTATTCTCCATTTATTTGATCATTTGACAATATTCTAAGTATTCCCATTTCTTCAAACAAATATTTATTATTATTAATTTTACTTGCTTGCACAGCTTCTTGCAAACTTAATTTTAAATTTTCTACTCTTTTATAATTTCTTCCTATACCTATATCTACTTTTGCATTCAATTTTTTTGATTCAATAAACTCAATAAATATATTCACAAATTTTTTTATTCTTATATTAAAATTTTCTATATTTTGAAAATTGTTTTCGCACACTATTATTATATGACCATCCTCTTGAGCCGTAATACACTTTAGTGCAAGTGAGCTTGATATACTTCTAATTAAAGCAGTAAAATAATGAATTAATTGATATATTTCATTTAATGAAGAATTCTCATTTTTATGTACATTTATGTATATAATTTGGTGTGAATTGCTTTCATCAAAATCAAATAGCGACTTATCCATAATTGCATTTTTAATTTTTTCATCATCACCAGATATTATATTATATACAAACTTTTGCCTATGCTTAATTGCCATACGCTCTATATTCATTCTGTTTGATATTGCTAAAGCTATGTAACTTGTAGTAGAACGAGCAATAAATTTTTTGGCATCTGTTAATTGAATAATATCTTCCCATAAATATATGAAGCCATATAACTTGTCATCCTTTTGTATGGGTATACTAATTCTTTTTATATTTTTATTGTTTATATTATCAAAATTTCCTACTTCATTTATTTCTTCTTTATGGTTACTTATGCGATTAAATTTGTCTTTTTCTATAATTATAGCATATTTTGATTTATCGTCATTGTTCTCTGTTTCAATTACATAATTTGAAAAAATATCATCATATATAGCTACAGAATTATGTGTATTATCATATAACATTTTACATATTTCTTTTATATCACCACCATTAATCATTATATTGGTAAGTTTCTCTTGAGTATCTTGAATTTCTCTTATTATATTTATTTGTTTATTTAATATTACTTTTGATGTTTCAGAAATAATATATGAAAAACTTAAATCACTTGGTATAGTAATAATAGGAAAATTAAGATCATTTGCAAGGTTTATTACATCATCTGGAATTTGCATTATGTATCTGTCAACTTTTATTCCAAGAGATGCTACCTTTTTTTTATTAAACAAATTTATAATATCATATAACTTTTCTGGATTGTCTTTTACAACATATCCTGTAGTAATAACAAAATCTCCCTCTACGACCCACCTTTCTATATCTGGTACTTCCATAACATTGATTTGAGTTATATTATTTTTTATTCCATTAGAGCCTGCAATAACATTAGACAATTTTAAAAAGTCTAATGATAATAATTCTTCAATTGTTATACCTACATTAATCATTTGGTTTTAGTATATTAGCATAATAATTGTGCCACTATACTACCTTTATTTGTTAAATTTTACTATATTAAAACATATTTTACAATGAAAAACAAGTATTTTTGTAAAAATGTAACAGTAAATTTATATGTTTTTAGTAAT
>JAUNSV010000020.1 GCA_030539055.1 Eubacteriales bacterium
GTTTTTAATTCAACTTAGTATCACATTAATTTTTATTATATTTTCAGTAGCTAAAATAACAAGCTTTATGTTTATTATTCCTATGTTCTTTATTTATATTTTATTAGATAAAAGAGAGCCTTTTGAAAAAATCAAACTTCTTTTTATATTAGGAGTATGCTTAATAGGATTGTTTGTATTATTAAACATAATTAGAAGTAATTTTACTCTTAGTTTCTTAGATAATATTATATATTTAAGACATTATTTATGTTCTGGTATGATTGTTTTTGTGGAATGGGTGGAACAGGGATTTGAATATACAAATGGTATATATACTTTTAGGTTTCCTTTAGTTGTGCTAAATAAATTATTCCATACAAATTTTGATACATTATGGGTAGGTGGTGACTATATAAAAAATGTGAATATAGATTGGGGCTTGGGTAATATCTATACATTTTATCACGGATTTGTACAAGATTTTGGTTTATGGTTTGGATTAGTTATGAGTGCATTTATAGGTTGTATACATGGACTTTTATATAATTTAACATACAAATATAAAAATTTATTCTTTTTAGTATTATATTCTCAACTAATGTTTCCATTATTAACTCAATTTTTTTTAGAACTTTATTTTTCACACATAAGTATATATTTACAAGTTATTATTATACTATTTCTTTTTACTAATACAAAACTATTATATATAAATAACAATGAAGTATTAGAAAATGATAAATTAAAAAGTAAATAGCTTAGTGAATTAAATTAATAAATATACTTTATTTATTAAATTTACTATGATATAATAATTTAAGGAGAAAACTAATGAAACCATTACAAATATATGTAAAAACATTAAATTTCACATTTTATAAATTATTATTTGGATTATTAAATTTAATATTGTGTGTTTTAACTTTATTTATTTGCTTATTTATTGGAAGTAAAATTAATAGTGAATATAGCCTTGTTATTGCTTTTATTGTTTGGTTTATTTTATTTTTATGTATATATAATTTTTTAAACCATTATATTGGTTATATTATTAAAGCAGGTCATATTGCTATTATTTCAAAAGCTGTATACGAGGGGAGTATCCCAAACAATTCTATACCATATGCTAAACAAATTATAAAAAAAAGATTTGTGCTAACAAATGTATATTTTGCTATAGATAGATTAATTAAAGGCGCTGTTAGTCAAATTCAACGATTAACATCACATTTGGATGATTTAGGTAATATTGTTCCAGGAATGTCGATTATTACTTCAATTTTAGATATTTTTATTGGTTTAGTATTAAATTATGTTGATGATTGTTGCTTGGGTTATGCTTTTATGAAAGAAGAGGAGGATGCATTTAAGGCATCATTGGATGGTGTAGTTTTATACTTTCAAAATTGGAAAGAATTATTGAAAAATTCTGCTAAAATTACTATTACCTTAATATTATTAGTTATTTTATTATGTATTATCCCTATATTTTTGTGTATTTTAGTATTTTCTTTTATTAATGACTCAGAAATAATGTTGTATATAGGCATAGCGTGTGGATTTCTTATTGCTTTAATTTTTAAATTTGCATTTATTGATCCATATATTTTAATAAAAATAATGACAAATTATATGTCATACGCAAAAGATGCAAGTGTACAAATAGATTTATATGAAAAATTATCTAATCAGTCAAAATCATTTAAAAAACTTGCAAAGAAAGCAGAAATAAATGTTTGAAGATTTTATCCCCAAGAGTAAATTCATTCGTAATTTAATATATTTTATTGGCGATATTTTTATTATATATATCGCAGCTGTTTTTTCTTTATTATTAAGATTTGAGTTTATTTTGGATGTTCAATTTTATAAATTTTATCAAGATTTAATTCAAATTTTACCCTTTACTTTTGTTACTACAATTATTGTTTTTATTGTTTTTAGATTTTATTCAACTATGTGGTCAGTAGCTTCTTTAAGGGAAGCTGCTTTAATTTTTATTTCGTGTACCTTAGCAGGTATAGTTCAAATATTATCAATAATATTTTTACATATTCAATTACCTCGCTCATATTATATTTTATTTATATTTTTTTTATATGCTTTTGAAATGATATGGCGCTTTTTTTATAGAATATTTAGAAGTTTAACTCCTCATAAAAATAAAAATTATAAAAGAATAATGATAATTGGTGCAGGTGAAGCAGGTGCACAAATTTTAAGAGAAATTAGAAATTCTACTCATATGTCTGGAAAAGTAATATGCTTTATAGATGATAGTGATTATAAAATCGGAAAAAATTTAAATGGAATAAAAATATATGGCGATAGAAATAAAATAATAGAATTATCAAAAAAATTTAATATTGATGAAATATATATAGCAATGCCTGCAGCTTCAACAAAAGTTAGAAAAGAAATAATAAATATTTGTTCACAAACGAAATGCCAGGTAAAAACACTACCAGGAATATATCAAATAGCAAATGGCGAAGTATCAATTTCAAAATTAAGAGAAATAGATATAGAGGATTTGCTTGGGAGAGATGAAGTAAAAGTAAATTTAAATGAAATTCTTGATTCTATTAAAGGAAAAACTATTTTGGTTACTGGAGCTGGTGGTTCTATTGGATCAGAGATATGTAGACAACTTGCTTCGCATAATCCTAAAATGTTAATTTTACTAGATATATATGAGAATTCTATTTATGATTTGCAAAATGAATTAAAAACACACTTCCCTAATTTAATTTTTATTACTCTGATTGCTTCTGTAAGAGATGAAAAAAGAATTGATTCAATATTTAATGAGTATAAACCAGATATAATATATCATGCAGCTGCACACAAACATGTTCCATTGATGGAAGATTCACCTTGCGAAGCAATAAAAAATAATTGTTTTGGAACATATAATATGATAAATGCTGCAGATAAGTATAATTCAAAAAAATTTATTTTGATTTCTACAGATAAAGCAGTAAATCCAACAAATGTTATGGGAGCTTCAAAAAGAATATGTGAAATGTTAATGCAATACAAAGCAAGACATTCTAAAACAACTTTTTCATTAGTGAGATTTGGAAATGTATTAGGTTCAAATGGATCTGTTATACCATTATTCAAAAAGCAAATTGAAGATGGCGGACCAGTGACCGTTACACATCCAGATATTATAAGATATTTTATGACAATACCAGAGGCAGTCTCTTTAGTATTGCAAGCTGGTGCATATGCTAAAGGAGGAGAAATATTTATATTAGATATGGGCTCTCCTGTAAAAATTTTAGATATGGCAGAAAAATTAATAAGATTGGCAGGATACGAACCAAATGTTGATATAAATATTGAGTTTACAGGCTTAAGACCTGGGGAAAAACTTTTTGAAGAATTATTATTGAAAGAGGAAGGATTAAAATCAACTAATAATAAATTGATTTTTATTGGGAACCCAATTAATTTTGATGATAATGTTTTTTTAAACCAAATAATTGACTTAAAAGAAAAATGCAACAAAAATGATAATAATATAAAAGAAAAAATTAAAGAAATAGTATCTACATATACTAATTAAAAAATAATGAGGAAAAAATTTTGAATATTAGAATAGGGCAAGGATATGATGTTCATAAATTAGTTATAGGAAGAAAATTGATAATAGGGGGGGTCGATATTCCCTATAAAAAAGGTTTACTCGGTCACTCAGATAGTGATGTATTAATTCATGCAATTATTGATTCATTGTTTGGAGCTTGTGCATTAAGAGATATTGGATATCATTTTCCCGATAATAATGAAAAGTATAAAAATATTTCATCAATTGAACTATTAAAAGAAACCAATATTATTTTATATAATAATAATTATGAAATAATTAATATAGATTCCACAATTATTATTCAAGAACCAAAATTATCTAATTATATTGATATTATGAGAGAAAATATTAGTACAGCATTAAAAATCTCTATAGAAAAAATAAGTATTAAAGCAAAAACTGAAGAGAAATTAGGATATATTGGAAATGGCGAGGGAGTAAGAGCAGAAGCAATTTCCTTGATTAAAAAATTATAAAAAAGCAGGAGAATATAACATGACAATATCACATGATGAAGCAATACAAATTTTAAGAAAATACAATAAAGAAATATTTCATTTAGAACATGCAATTACAGTAGGTAAAGTAATGAAATGGATGGCTAGCGATACTGGTCATAAAGAAAAAGAATCATATTGGGAAGCTGTAGGAATTTTACATGATATAGATTTTGAATTATATCCTAATGAGCATTGCAAGAAGTGTATTGATTTATTGAAAGAGAATAATATAGATGATGAAACTATACATTCAATTTGTTCACATGGCTATGGAATATGCTCTGATATTGAGCCAAAAAGTGAGATGGAAAAAATATTATATGCTGTTGATGAACTAACTGGTATTATTTTTGCTAGTGCTAAAATGCGACCATCTAAGTCTTGCGAAGATATGGAATTATCATCTTTAAAAAAGAAATTTAAAGATAAAAAATTTGCTGCTGGTTGTTCTAGAGATATTATTAATAACGGAGCTAAAAATTTAGCTTGGGATATAGATGTATTATTACAAAAAACCTTAGATGCTATGAAATATTATGAAAAAGATATTAAAAATGAAGTTAATTCATTATTATAATAATATTTTATATTAAAACTTTTATAAATGGAGATAAAAATGAAAATATATAACACATTATCAAAATCCAAAGAAGAGTTTATACCTATAGAAGAAAAAAAAATAAGAATGTATGTTTGCGGACCTACTGTATATGATTATATTCATATTGGTAATGCACGACCTATGATAGTTTTTGATACTTTTAGAAGATATATGACTTCAAAGGGTTATGATGTGAATTATATATCAAATTATACAGATATCGATGATAAAATCATTAATAAAGCTAATGAGACTAATACTTCATCCCAGGATGTAGCATTAAAATATATTGAAGAATGTAAAAAAGATATGAAAGAAATGAATATCTTACCACAAACTTATGCACCAAAAGCTACTGAAGAAGTTGAAGATATGATTGAGTTAATAAAAGATTTATTGGATAAAAAGTATGCTTATAAAAGTGAAGATGGAACAGTATATTTTGATACATTAGCTTTTAAAGATTATGGCAAATTATCACATAAGAATATAGATGAGTTAGAATCTGGATTTAGAGAAATACAAATAAAAGGTATTGATGATAAAAAAAATCCAACCGATTTTGTATTATGGAAACCAAAAAAAGAAAATGAACCATATTGGAAATCTCCTTTTTGCGATGGAAGACCTGGTTGGCATACTGAGTGTTGTGTTATGGCACCTAAATATGCTAAAGGACGACTGGATATTCATGCAGGAGGAGAAGATTTAATTTTTCCGCATCATGAAAATGAAATAGCACAATACGAAGCATCTCACAATGAACCTTTTGCTAAATATTGGATGCATAATGCTTTTCTAAATATTAATAATACTAAAATGTCTAAATCATTAGGAAATTTTTTCACAGTAAGGGACATATTGAATAAATTTGATGGAAGAGTATTAAGACTTTTTATGTTACAAGCACATTATAGATCAATGTTAAATTTTTCTTTTGAATTAATGGAACAAACAAAATTAAGTTTAGATAGAATTTTTAATTCTATTGAAAATATAAAATATATATTAAAGAAAACAAGTGAATCTTATAATGAAAATGATGATACAAATCAATCTTCAATATATAATTTTAGTGATAAAGAAAAAGATATTTCTAACCAAATAGAGAATTATAAAAAAATATTTTTTGAAAAAATGGATGATGATTTAAATACAGCAGATGCTATTACTTGTATATATGAAATTGTACGCATAATTAATTCAAATGTAGATATTTTATCATCAAGAACTTTTCTTATTTACGCTTATTCTACTCTTAATTCATTATGCAATATACTTGGTATAGATGTTTCTAAACCATTAAAAACATCATTTGATGATACTAATGAGAATTTTGATGATGAACAAATCAATAAATTAATCGAAGAAAGAGATAATTATAAAAAACAAAAAGATTATATTAATGCAGATAAAATTAGAGATGAATTATTAAAAATGCATATTGAAATCAAAGATACTCAATTAGGCACAAAATGGAAAAGAGTATAAATAATAATAGCATTTCTATTTTAAAATATGCTTATATTGGAGATGCTTTTTTTGAATTGTATGTAAGAAATTATCTAATATCAAATTACAATATAAAAATTGATGAAATTCATAAATTATGCACAAAAATAGTATGTGCCAATTCTCAATCTTTTATTATAAAAAATCTTGAAGAAAAAAATGAACTTTTTGATGAAGAAATAAATATATATAAAAAAGGCAGAAATACTAAAACTCATTCAAAATCAAAAAATTCGGATATTATTGAATACAAACATGCAACTGGTTTTGAAGCATTAATTGGGTTTTTATATTTAAGTAATAATTTTTCTAGATTGAAAGAATTATTAAAAATATCTATGGATATAATTATTGATAAAGTAAAATAAAAAATGGATAATAATATAGAAAATTTAATAGAGGGTAAAAATGCAATTTTAGAAGCTTTAAAAGCAAATAAAAGTGTAAAAAAACTTTTTGTATTAAAAGACACAAAAGATTCTAAAATTAATGATATAATTAATAAAGCAAAAGAACAGAATGCTATAATTATTTTTCAAAATAAAAAAGAACTAGATCTTTTATCAAATTGTGGAAAGCATCAAGGTGTTATAGCACAAATTGAAGAATATTCTTATGTAAGTGTAGATGATATTATAAATTATGCTTTATCAAAAAATGAAAAACCTTTTATTATTATATTAGATGAAATTATTGATCCCCATAATTTAGGAGCTATTATAAGAACAGCTAATTTATGTGGAGCTCATGGAATTATCTTAAAGAATAGGAATCAAGTACCAATTACTTCAATAGTAATTAATGCTTCTGCAGGTGCAATTTATCATACAAAAATTGCTAAAGTAATAAATTTGTCTAATACAATTGATGATTTAAAAAAGAAAGGATTATGGTTTGTTTGTAGCGATATTTCTGGTGAAAATATGTATAATATAGATATGAAAGGAGCTATTGGATTAGTAGTTGGAAATGAGGGCGAGGGAGTATCCAGATTAGTAAGAGAAAAATGTGATTATGTTATCAAAATACCTATGTATGGTAATATTGATTCACTTAATGTATCTGTATCTACTGGTATTATAGCATATGAAATAGTAAGACAAAATAAATTTTTATAAATATGAACAAAGAAAAAGAAAAAAAATTAGATTTAATAATATCAATACTATTTATTAGTATTGTTTTTTGTTTTAGATTTTTTAATTCTCATAAAGATTATATAAATAACCTACTTATTAGCACCAAATATCCAGATAAAGTAAAAATCACTTCTTGTTTTTTAGAAAAAGATAGAATATATATTAACGCAAATTCAAATGGAAAATATAATAAAAATTATGATGATAATTATTATCTTTTAGAATATGAACCATTTGAAGATGGAAGCGAAAGTAAAAGATATATATCTATGCAAAAAAAAAATATTGAATTAAGTTTTAATATTCCACTAACAAAAGATGAGGACCCTAGAAGATATTATGGAGATAGAATATATAACAGATTTGGTATTTGTATTTGGAATAATGAAAAATATATACTAGTTAGTAATTTAATAAGTATTGGGGACTATGATTTACAAAATAATAATGAACTTAATAATGAAAAAAATATAATAAAATTAGAAAATCATAATGATGATATAAATATTGTTATAGTAAATCCATATTCAAAAGAAGATACTTACTTAATAAAAGAGTATACAACCATAAGAGATTATTATGAATATTATGTTCCAAATGTATATGAAAGAAATGGATATGAACAAATAAAAGAATCTTTAGAAAGAATATTTGCTTATGTAAATAATAAATATAAAAACAAAAAAATTAATTGGTATTTTGGGAAAAATATTAATTCACAATACACATCATATTTAGCTAGATCTGATTTAAATGAATATGTAAAAAAATTAGAAATATCATATAGAGTGTTTTATTATTTTTTTAAACAAAAAAATGAAACTATAAATTTTTTAATTAATACGACAATAAAAGATAACGCTTTAAGCAATGTTGAATATGAAAGTAATAAATTTTTAAATTCTTTTAGTAATTCAATAAATAAAAATGGAGCAATAAAAATTTATTATAGCGATAATATTACAAATTTAGAATATATAAATATATGCGATTTTACAAAGGAAGAGGATTATAAAACATGGTAATAAAAAAAATAAAACACTTATTTTTTATAACAATAATTATATTTAGCTTACCATTTATTTTTTCTTGTACAAGTTTTGAACCTGTTGAATATAATGTATATATAGCTGAGAGCGAAAGTGAAGAAAAAATCGATTTTTCTTTTAAAAGTAAGAATATAAATGAAGAAGAAAAAGTATTAACAAAAAAAAATAAAGATCGATTAGCAAATGAAAAAATTAAAGCACTAGTTTCAAATTCAAAAAGAGAAGCTATTAAAGTAAAAGGTTTATATTATCCAGCATATATATTAGGAGATCAAAGCAAATTTAATGATATAATGAATAAAATTATTAATTCTAATATTAATACTATTGTAGTTGATATTAAAGATGATAATGGACAAATAACTGCCGAAATTAATTCAGAATTATTAAAATCATATAATACATTCTCTATTCAATTAAAAAACATAGAAGAAATGATGAAGATATTAAAAGAACATAATATATATATGATTGCTAGAGTGGCTTCTTTTAGAGATACTTTTTTAGCAAGGAAGAGAAACGATCTTGCTATTATGACTAAATTTGGATTTTTATACAGAGATGATACAAAATATGCCTGGCTTAATCCATACAAAAAAGAAGTATGGGATTATTTGGTAGAAATTGGAAAAGGATGCAAAAGATTAGGATTTGATGAAGTACAATTTGATTATTTTCGTTTTTCAACTGATAGAGGAATGATGAGCGTATTTTTTGATGATAAAGAAACCGATGGAAGATCAAAAAATGATATTTTAATAGAGTGTTCACAGTACATTTATGAAAAATTACTTCAAGAGGGTTTATTTGTTTCAATAGATGTTTTTGGAAGTATTATAAATTCATATAAGGATCAAGATTCAGTTGGACAAAATTACTCAGAATTATTAAAATATTGTGATTATATTTCACCTATGGTTTATCCATCTCACTATGGTGCAGGATACTTCGGATTAACTTTGCCAGATAAAGAACCATATAATTGTGTTTTGTCTGCACTTAATTCTTCTAAAACTTTAGTACAATCTAATTATGATATTACAAGTCATTATGGGACAGTTAGACCTTGGTTGCAAGGTTTTACTGCTGATTATATGAGTGAATATATGAATTATGGAGTAAATGAATATCTTGAACAAATAAAAGCTGTTTATGATTCAGGATATGAAGAATGGATTTTTTGGAATGCTGGTGGAAATTATGCTTGGGAAGCTTTTAAGAAAGAAGATATAACAAACGAAACATAAATAAATGTTTAATATAGATGAAGAATTAAAAAAATTACCAAAATCTCCTGGAGTGTATTTAATGCACGATAAAAATGGAGAAATTATTTATGTTGGAAAAGCAAAAAACTTATTTAATAGAGTACATCAATATTTTCAAAAAGTAAATAATCGAACACAAAAAATTGAAATTATGATTTCAAATATTGATTACTTTGAAGTGATTGTTGTTGATAATGAATTAGAGAGTTTAATATTAGAAGCAAATTTAATAAAAGAAAATAAACCAAGATATAATACTTTATTAAAAGATGATAAAAATTATCCTTATATAAAAATTACAATATATGAAGAATATCCTAGAATACTTTTTGTTAGAAGCAAAAGCAATGATAAATCAATTTATTTTGGACCATTTAAATCTACTTATGATGTTAGAGAAGTATTAGATTTAGTAAAAAAAACATATAAGATTCGTTCATGTAATATTCCTATAAAAAAAAATTCAAATGCTAAAAGAGAGTGTTTGTATTATCATTTAGGATATTGTATTGCACCCTGTATCAATAAAAATATTAAAAATGAATATGATAATAATATTAAAAGTGCTATATCTTTTTTAAATGGTAAATATGAGGATACTCTTTTATTATTAGATAAACAAATGGAAAAGCTTTCTTTAGAAGAAGAGTATGAAGATGCAGCAAAAATTAGAGATTTAATATTCAGTATTCGAAATTTGAAAGAAAAACAAAAAATTAATCAAAATAATTTCATAGATAAAGATATTATTGGTTTATATAAGGAAGATGAATATGCTTCTTTACAAATATTCATATTAAGAGATGGCAAAATAATAGATAGAATATCCAAAATAATGAGTATAGATAAAGAAGATAAAAGTGAAGAAATATTACAAGATTTTATTAAACAATTTTATAATGATTCTCCTTTTATACCTAATGAAATATTTATCCCAATAAAACTTAAAGAAGATGAAAATGATTTATTAGAAAAATGGTTAAGTAAAAATAAGAAAAAAAAGACACATTTATTGTATCCAATAAAAGGCAATAATGCAAAATTAATTAATTTAACAAATACTAATGCAAAAATTTCATTAAAACAATTTTTAGAAAAAAATAAGAAAAAAGAAGATTCTTTAATAAATGCAATTCAATACTTAAAAAATGTTTTAAATATTGATTCTTTACACAGAATAGAATCGTATGATATATCAAATATTAGTGGTACAAATTCTGTTGGTTCTATGGTATGTTTTATAGATGGCAAAATGTCTAAAAAAGATTATAGAAAATTTAAAATAAGAAATGTTTTAGGACCAAATGATTATTTATCAATCAAAGAAGTAATTGAACGAAGAATAGGACATTTAAATGCAGAAAACTATCCAAACTTATTATTGATAGATGGAGGTATGCAACAAGTAAATGTTACCAAAAAAGTATTAGAAGAACATAATATAAGTATACCAATTTGTGGTATGGTAAAGGATGATAAGCATAGAACAAGAGGGTTATTATTTAATAATAAAGAAGTTCTATTTAATAATTCACAATATAATTATTCAAAAGAAGCTTTTAAATTAATTACTAACATACAAGATGAAACTCATAGATTTGCAATTTCTTATCATAAATTACTTAGATCAAAAGAACAAATTCATTCTATTCTTGATGATATTAAATATGTTGGGAATAAGAAAAAAATATCGTTAATTAAACATTTTAAATCAATAGAAAATATTAAGAATGCTTCCATGGAAGAGCTATTATTATGCGAAAATATTGATAAAAGAGCTGCACTTAGTATTTTTTCCTACTTTAAAAAATAATAATATTGTGTTATAATAATAAGCTATAATATGGAGATAGATAAATGCCTTACAATTTTAAAGAAATAGAAAAAAAATGGCAAGATGAGTGGCAAAAAAATCCTGTCAATAAATTTGATATAAATAAAGAAAAATATTATTGTTTAGATATGTTTCCATATCCATCAGGACAAGGACTACATGTAGGTCATTGGCGTGGTTATGTTATTTCTGATTCTTGGTCAAGATATCAATTATTAAAGGGGAAATATGTAATACATCCTATGGGTTTTGATGCTTTTGGATTACCAGCTGAAAATTATGCAATTAAAAATGGTATACATCCAGCTATTTCAACACAAAAAAATATAATTAATTTTAAGAAACAATTAAATCAAATTTGTGCATTATATGACTGGGATATGGAAGTAAATACTACTGATCCTGATTTTTATAAATGGACTCAATGGATTTTTATAAAATTATTTGAAAATGGGCTTGCTTATGAAAAAGAATTTCCTATAAATTGGTGCCCTTCTTGTAAAACTGGTCTTGCAAATGAAGAAGTGAAAGATGGAAAATGTGAAAGATGCCATACTCCAGTTACAAAAAAGAATTTAAGACAATGGATGCTAAAGATTACAAATTATGCAGAAAGACTTTTGAATGATTTAGACAGTCTTGACTGGCCTGAAAAAGTAAAAAAAATGCAAAAGGAGTGGATTGGGAAATCTTATGGTGCTAATATTGATTTTTGCATAGAAAATTCTGATGAAAAAATTCCTATATTCACTACAAGACCAGATACTTTGTATGGTGCTACTTTTATGGTGCTTTCTCCAGAGCATAGTTTATCAAAAACAATTTCAAAAAAAGAAAAACAAAAAGAAGTAGAAGAATACATAAAACAAGCTTCAATGAAATCAAATATTGACAGAATGTCTGTTTCTGATAAAGATAAAACAGGTGTTGATACTGGTGCTTTTGCAATTAATCCAATAAATAATATAAAAATACCAATTTGGATATCTGATTATGTTTTATCAGATTATGGAACTGGTGCAATAATGTGTGTTCCAGCACATGATGAAAGAGATTTTGCATTTGCTAAAAAATTCAATTTACCCATTATTCCTGTAATTAAAAAAAGTAATGACACTAATAATTTTAATAAATTTAATTCCACATACGAAGATGCTTTAGAGCAAGGGAAAATGATGACCAAAGCATATGTAGAATCTGATGGAATTGTAATTAATTCAGGTGAATGGAATGGAAGAAAGTCTTCTGAATTAAAAAAGAATGCTTTTCATGATTTAGAAAAGATGAATATAGGCACCAAGAATGTAAATTTTAAATTACGCGATTGGGTTTTCTCTCGACAAAGGTATTGGGGAGAGCCTATTCCTATTATTCATTGTACTAAGTGTGGTAATGTAGCATTGCCTATTGATGAATTACCTTTAAAACTTCCAGATGTAGATAAATATGAACCAACAGGAACTGGTGAATCACCTCTTGCAAATATTGACTCTTTTGTTAATTGTAAATGCCCTAAGTGTGGGAGTGATGCAAAAAGAGAAACAAATACTATGCCTCAATGGGCAGGTTCTAGTTGGTATTTTTTAAGATATGTAGATGTAAACAATAATAATGAAATAATATCAAAAGAAAAATCAAAACAATTTCTTCCAGTTGATATGTATATTGGAGGAGTAGAACATGCAGTTTTACATTTATTATATAGCAGATTTTGGACAAAATTTTTATATGACATTGGTGTAATTGATTTTAATGAACCATTTAACAAATTATTCAATCAAGGAATGATTACAGGTAAAAATGGAGTAAAAATGTCTAAATCACTAGGGAATGTTGTATCTCCCGATGATATAGTTGATAATTATGGTTGTGATGCTTTAAGAATTTATGAACTTTTCGTAGGACCACCTGAAGCAGATGCAGAATGGGATTCAAATGGTATTGATGGTGTATTTAGGTTTATTAATAAGGTTTACAAGTTGTTCGAAGATAATGTGAATAAAAATATTGTTGAAAGTAAAGAAATGTTATTTTTCCGTCATTCACTAATAAAAACAGTTTCTAATAGAATTGAAAATTTTTCTTTAAATACTGTTATTTCTGCTTTTATGGAATATAATAATAAATTAATAGATTTATCTAATAAAGAGGGTGGAATAGATAAAGAAACATTAAAAGTATTTTCAATTTTAATATCTCCTTTTGCTCCACATTTAGGTGAAGAATTGTATCATATGATTGGAAATAGAAATTCAGTTTTTGACGAGAGATGGCCATTATATAATGATGAATATACATCAAAAGATGAGATAGATCTTCCAATTCAAATCAATGGAAAAACTAAAATTATTATTAAAATAGATAAAAATTATTCTAAAGAAAAAATTATTTCTATAGCAAAAGAAAAAATCGTAAGCAAAATAGATGGAGAGATAATAAAAGAGATATATGTTCCAGAAAGAATTATGAATTTTGTAATTAAAAAATAATAGGAGACCAGAAATGAAAAAAAGTAGTTTTCCTATAGGGAAAGACGATATGTCACTAAAAACTAAGGATGCATTAAATACATATTCTTCAAGAAGCCGAAGAGGAAGAAAAAAAAGTAAGTATTTTTCTTTGTTTATTGGTATATTCTTTTGTTTATTTATTGCAATTATTATAACAATATTAATGTTAAGACTATTAAATTACAATAAAAACAATGTATATGTAACAACAAATCCAAATGAAATGGAAAAGAATTTATATATTGATTTTTCATCAATTGGAATAAAAGAACCTTATGATTTAAAAGGAAAAACCGCAAGAAATGCTATAGATGAAGTTCTTGATTTATCAAATTTTTCTATTCAAATTCAAAATAAAAATCCAGATATTGATTCATATGAATATCCAAATTTATCATATGATTCAGTTACTCTTGAACCAAAACATCTTAATGAAGATGGAAGCGAACAAGACTTAAGTCAATATGAAAATTCTACAGATGAAATCATTTTTGAAAATCCATTTAAAAATTTAATTTATATACCAGAAAAAGAAAAATTTATTTTGCCAAATATACTAGATGCAAAAATTGAATCTTTTATTGGAGATATTTATAAAGATAATATTGGTAAATCTGCTAGTATTTTTAAAAAATCTATTAGTGATAATAATGATGAAAATTTTAAATGTGATTATACATTTTCTTTTGTCGATTCTGATGGTATTATACAAAAAATTGTAGAAGACTTAGCTTTAGTTTGGAACACTAAATCTACAAGAGGAGAGATAGCGAGCTATGATAATAAACGAAATGAATTTATTTTTGGTGGTGATAAAAAGGGATATGAAATCAAACAAAATGAATTAAAAGAAACAATAATAAATGTTTTAAATAGTGGAAATTTAAATCAAAATATAGATGCTCCATATAATGTAATATTACCTGAGGGAGAAATAATAAAAAACAAATATAGAATTGCTTCAAGTTTTACAACAGAAACCACAAACAATGAAATTAGAAATAAGAATATTGATTTAGCTTGTCATTCTATTAATGGAAAAATCTTACAGCCTGGTGAAGAATTTTCTTTTAATAAAATAGTAGGAGAAAGAACAGAGAAGAAAGGATATGGAGCTGCACCTGCATACAATGAGGGTGAAGTTGTAGAAGAAATAGGTGGTGGTGTATGCCAAGTATCATCAACACTATATAATGCTGTATTTTGTGCTGGTTTAAAATCTACATATAGAACATCACATACATTTGAACCATCATATGTTGCTCCAGGATTAGATGCAACTGTTTCATGGAATGGTCCAGATTATCGTTTTATTAATATTACTAATTATCCACTTGGTATAAAAGCAAATTATCAAGACAAGAAATGTAAAGTAGAAATTTTTTGTGTTCCAGTTTTTGAAAATGGCACAACTGTTTCTATTTCAAGCACGAAATTACAAGATTTTGAAATACCTGCTCCAGTTTTGGTAAGTGATGATAAAGCTGAAACAAAAGGTACAAAAGGATCAGAATGGCAAGTATTTAAAGTCGTAAAACAAAATGGTAAAGTAGTTGAAAAAATACATGATCATTATTCAAAATATAAAGGGCATTCTCCTCAAGTACATCAAGATAAATATGATATTTATATTAGTCAATCTGAATCTTCTTCTATTGAAGAATCAATAAAAGAATCTATTCGTATAGAAAAAGGAGAGACTCTTCCTGAAACAATTGTAAAAAAAAATGAAGTAAATAGTACAACTACTAAAAAGAATACTAAAGCACCTACTACACAAGCGATAACTGAAGCACAATCTTCTCTTGCTCAAGGTGGGTATTTTTCTCCATTTAATCCAAATTAGTCATTAATAAAATAAAATAAATATATTTCACAGGAGGAAATTATGGCAAGAAAAATGAAAACAATGGATGGTAACCAAGCTGCGGCACATGCTTCATATGCGTTTACTGAAGTTGCTGCAATTTATCCAATTACTCCTTCTTCAGTTATGGCTGAACATACAGATGAATGGCAAGCTGAGGGAAGAGAAAATATTTTTGGCGAAAAAGTTGTTGTAAAAGAAATGCAATCTGAAGCTGGTGCTGCAGGAGCAGTTCATGGTGCTTTAAGTGCAGGAGCATTAACTACTACTTATACAGCTTCACAAGGTTTATTACTTATGATACCAAACATTTATAAAATTGCTGGAGAGAGACTACCTGGCGTATTTAATGTATCTGCTAGAGCAGTTGCAAGCCATGCATTATCAATTTTTGGAGATCATTCGGATGTATATGCATGTCGTCAAACAGGTGCTTGTATGTTATGCGAATCATCAGTTCAAGAAGTAATGGATTTAACACCAGTAGCTCATTTAGCAGCACTCAAGAGTAGACTTCCTTTTATTAATTTTTTTGATGGATTTAGAACATCTCATGAAATTCAAAAAATAGAGGAATGGGATTATAAGGCTTTAAAATCTTTATGTGATCAAAAGTATGTAAAAGAATTTAAAGACTTAGCACTAAATCCAAATCATCCTTGTCAAAGAGGATCAGCTCAAAATCCAGATATCTTCTTTCAAGCACGAGAAGCTTCAAATATTTTTTATGATGAAGTTCCTGGTATTGTTCAAGAATATATGGACAAAGTAAATAAAAAAATTGGAACAAATTATAAATTATTTAATTATTATGGTGCAAAAGATGCAACTCATGTAATTATAGCTATGGGTTCTGTAAATGAAACTATTGAAGAGACAATCGATTATTTAAGAAAAAATGAAAAAATGAAAGTTGGACTAGTAAAAGTTAGATTGTATAGACCATTTGATGTTAATGCTTTTATTAAATCCTTGCCAAATACTGTAAAAACTATTTCAGTCATAGATAGAACAAAAGAACCTGGTGCAATTGGAGAACCATTAGCACTTGATGTAATTGCAGCAATTAAAGGATCAAAATTTGAAAAAGTAAAAGTATTATCTGGTCGTTATGGATTAGGTTCAAAAAATACTACTCCTGAACAAATTAAAGCAATATATAAAAACACAACTAAAAAAAGATTTACAGTAGGAATAGAAGATGATGTAACTAATTTATCTCTTAAAGAAGAAAAGCCAATACCTACTTCACCTAAGGGAACTACGAATTGCAAATTCTGGGGGCTAGGATCAGATGGAACTGTTGGAGCAAATAAAAACTCTATAAAAATAATTGGTGATAATACAAAAATGTTTGCTCAAGCTTATTTTGATTATGATTCTAAAAAATCTGGTGGAGTTACTATTTCACATTTAAGATTTGGTTCTTCTCCTATAAAATCTACTTATTTAATTACAAAAGCAGATTTTGTTGCTTGTCATAATCCTGCATATGTTCATAGATATAAAATGGTTGAAGATTTAGTTGATGGTGGAACATTTTTATTGAATTGTCAATGGAATGAAAGTGAATTAGATAAAGAATTACCAGATTCAATGAAAAAGTACATTGCTGATCATAATATTAATTTTTATATTATCAATGGGGTTGAAATAGGAATATCTACAGGAATGGGAGCTACTCGTATTAATACTATACTTCAATCTGCATTCTTCAAATTAACTGGTATTATTCCAGAAGAGAAAGCAATTAATCTTATGAAAGAAGCTGCAAGACTTACTTATGGAAGAAAGGGAGAAGATGTAGTAAATAAGAATTGTGCTGCTATTGATGCAGGCGCAAAAGGTGCTATAAAGGTAAATATACCTACAAATTGGAAAAAAATAAAAATAAATGATAATAAAAAAATAAGTACAATAAAAGGCGATAAAGATGTAGTAAAATTTGTTAATAATATTCAAAGTATGGTTAATCAACAAAGAGGCAATGAACTACCTGTTTCTACATTTGTTGATTATGTAGATGGTTCTACACCATCTGGAAGTGCAGCATATGAAAAAAGAGGTATAGCAGTTTTAGTCCCTCATTGGAATAATGAAAATTGTATTCAATGTAATTTCTGTAGTTATGTTTGTCCACATGCAGTTATTAGACCAGTTGCATTAACTCAAGATGAAGTAACAAAATCTCCACAAGGTTTAAATGCAATCAAATTAAATGGTATGGAAAATTATTTCTTTGCTATTACTACTTCAATAATGGATTGTACTGGTTGTGGTGCTTGTGTAAATGCTTGCCCAGGAAAACAAGGAAATAAAGCACTCACTATGGTTCCATTGCATAAAGAGATTGATGCTCAAAAAGTATTTGATTATACTAATAAATTGCCTGAGAAAAAAGAAATAATTGAAAGATTCAAAGAAACAACTGTAAAAGGTTCTCAATTTAAACAACCACTTCTTGAATATTCAGGAGCATGTGCTGGCTGTGGAGAGACACCATATGCAAAACTTATTACTCAATTATTTGGAGATAGAATGTATATTGCAAATGCTACAGGCTGTTCATCAATATGGGGCAATTCTTCTCCATCAACACCATATACAAAAAATAAACTAGGAAGGGGACCAGCTTGGAATAATTCTTTATTTGAAGACAATGCTGAATTTGGTTATGGTATGTATATTGGTCAATCTACTTTAAGAGATTCATTAAAGAAAAAAATCGAATTATTAAAAGAAAAGAATGAAAAAATCAAACCATTATGTGAGGCATATTTAGAAACTTATAATAATTCTGCTTTAAATAAAGAAGCTACAGATGCTTTAGTAAATGAATTAAAGGATATTAAAGATCCTTTAGCAATAGAATTATATAAAAATAAAGATTTCCTTTCTAAAAAATCTCAATGGATTTTTGGTGGAGATGGTTGGGCTTATGATATAGGATTTGGTGGAGTGGATCATGTATTAGCTTCTAATGAAGATGTAAATGTTTTTGTATTTGATACTGAAGTTTATTCAAATACAGGTGGACAGTCTTCAAAATCAACTCCAACTGGTGCTGTAGCACAATTTGCAGCTATAGGTAAAGATGTTAAGAAAAAAGATTTAGCTTCAATAGCAATGTCTTATGGGTATGTATATGTAGCTCAAGTAGCAATGGGCTATGATAAGAGTCAATTAATTAAAGCAATTGTTGAAGCAGAGAACTATAATGGACCATCATTAATTATTGCATATGCACCTTGTATTAATCATGGTATTAAAATTGGAATGGGAAAAGCTCAAGAAGAAGAGGAAAGAGCTGTAAAATGTGGGTATTGGCATACTTTCCGTTTCAATCCATTAGCTGAAAATAAATTCACATTAGATTCTAAAGAACCTAATTTTGATGAATATAAGAACTTTTTACAAGGAGAAGTTCGTTATTCTTCTCTTTTCTTAAAAGATAAAGAAAGAGCAGAAAAATTAAATGAAATCAATTTACAAAATGCTAAAGAAAGATATCAATATTTGAAAGCACTTGAAAATATGTATAAAGCTAAAGAGTAATAATATTTTCAAATAAATAATTAAATATAAAAACTAAGCAAATTATAAAATATATTTTAATTGTAGAAATAAAATTATCATTTTAATATTTCTGCTATTATTAATAAAAAAACATAATATTGCTTAGTTTTTTAGTTATAATTATTATTTTATGTAATATGCAAATCAACATAATAATTATTATTTTATATTAATATATATTAAAATAATATTGAAAAAAAATTTTTACTGTAGTATACTTGTAAATATGAAAAAAAAGTATATTATTCAAAATACAGTTATAGTATTTATTTTATTATTTTTGTTTACATTTTTTATTAATTTTAAAATTAGTTTTCATAATGATGAATATTTATCTTATATGATTGCTAATAATGAGTGGACTTTTAGATATAGTGAGGGTGATTTTGTCAAAGCACAAGATATTATTACAAACAATTTAGCAACGCATAATGACAATTTGTTTAATTTTAAAGCTGCTTATGATACAACAGCAAAGGATACTCATCCTTTTTTATATTATTTTTTATTAAATTTTGTCTGTTCTTTATTTCCCTCTTATTTCTCAAAATGGTTAGGTTTATCAATTAATATGATATTTGGTATTATTTTATTTTTTGTTTTAAGAAAAATCATAAACCAAAATATTATTAATAACAAAAATGCAACTATATTAACATTTACTTTCATTTTTTCATCAGCATTTATTAATTTACTTTCTTGCACACGAATGTATATGTTATCAACATTATGGGTTGTATTATTAGAATATAATTTATTAAAAAATTTCCATAATAATAATACTAATTTTAAAAAATTTTTTTTACAAATAATAATTTACTAACTTACTTTTTTAACTTTGTTCATTTGAT
>JAUNSV010000021.1 GCA_030539055.1 Eubacteriales bacterium
GTTTTAATATATATTTAAAAATGTTTTTATTATTATTTTTTATAATAAAAAATGTTTTTAATATAATATATAATATAATAGATATTAATATAGGAATTAAAGACTTATATATTAATACTTTTATATCGTAATTTAAATCATTAAAATTAATAGCACTAAGATATGCTTCCCCTGGATTAAAAGCAAATATGTATTTTACTTGATCAATAGCAAAATGCAAACAATTCATCAAATCAAATGTAGTAGTTACTTCTTTTGAGCCAGTCCCTCTTGGTATAAAATTGCCTAAAATTATTGTTCTAATATAAACAAATAAAATAATAGAAAAAATCGGAAGAATTAATGATAAATACTCTTTTTTCTTAATTTTAATCAAATAAATTTTTAATAAAAAAGCAAGAATTATTGGTATTATTAGCCCTATGTATCTCTCATGAGTAAATATTACCAATAAAAAGAAAAAGTTTGATATTAAAAAATTATTTATATATTTTTCTTCTTTTTTAATAAATAGAATTAAATTATATAATACTAAAATAGCAAAAAGTAAAGCTATTGATTCTAATGTTCCTATTACTTGTGCTATTTGATAATAAGAAAAATATGATGAAATATATAATAAAGATGATATTATGCCAGAGATATTGCTCTTAGAAATTTTATAAACTATATGATAAATAATTAATGATATGAATGAATTTAATAATAAATTAATATATAAAAATAAATTAATATTATCTTTTACAAAAAAAAACTCTAAATATTGAATCATCCAATATACAGGTCTATATGTATGCCCTGAAGTAGGAAATGAATATTCAAGAAATGTTTCTCCCTCTCCAAAATACGACCAAGAGAATAAATCATCCATATACAGTGCATCTATATGTATATCTCTATTTACATATTTTGCAAAAATAAATAGAAAATAAAAAATAATTGAATATTTTAATATTGATAAAAATTTTTTTAAATAATAATTATTCATAATCTACTTTATATCCTTTTATTCCAAATCGATTTGCACATTCTATATCAATATTTTTATCTCCTACAAAAAAAGAATTTTCTTTATCTATTATGCAAGGTAGTACTTTTTTCTTTTCTCCTAAATACTCTATAAATCCACTCTCTAAATCCAACATACAATCAAGAAGCATACCTGGATTTGGCTTCCTATTGTATGATTCTTTTTTATACTCTTTTACTATTCCATCTTTATGATATGGGCAATAATAAAATCCATCAATCAAAAAATCTATTTTTTCATTTAAATATTTATGGAAATTGTTTACATCTTTTTTACTATATAATCCTCTTGCTACTCCAGATTGATTTGTAATAACAATTAATTTGTATCCATCTTTTTTCCACTTTATCATTTTTTCTTTCATTGATGGAATAATTATTAAATCATTTGTATTTATAGTATATCCTTTATCTATATTTATTGTTCCATCTCTATCTAAAAAAACAATTTTTTGCTTAGCTAGTGAATTATGTTTAATAAAATCTTTTAAACTTTGTGGTATTCCAATATCAATAAAGTATGATGGATCATCTTTTGCATAAATTTCTTTTCCTAACTTTAACCAGCTAGGTATAATATCCAATTCTAAAGACTTTTTTATTAATGGGATTTCCTTAATTAATTTTGAATTAATAATATAAATTCCACCATTTATAAATCCCTCGTTAGCATCCTTTTTTTCATCCCAAGATATTACTTTATTATCATTAGAAATAGTAATTAAACCATATCTATTTGCATTTTTTATATATCTTATTAATAAACTAATTTGTGATTTTTTTTCTTTATGAAATTTAATAAATGAATTTATATTTGCTTCAAAAAATGTATCACCATTAATAATAAGTATATCTTCATTTTCATTTATAAAATTTAAAGCATTTCGTATTGCTCCTGCTGTTCCAAGTGGTGTTTCTTCTTTACTATATTGTATATTTATATTGAATTTTTTACCATCAAGAAAATATTCTTCTATAATATTACTTTTGTATCCTGTAGCAAGAATAAAATCATTAAAGCCATTTTTTTTTAAATACTCTATTTGATATAATAGAAAAGGTTTATTATTTATTTCGGCCATAGATTTAGGTTTATCATTCACTACAGACCTAAGCCTTGTGCCTAATCCTCCGCATAATATTAAACATTTCATAATTATATAAAATCATCCTTTATAATATTCCAACAAGCTTCTTTGGTATAATTCTCATTTATATATTTTCTTTCGTTAATTGACATTAGGGATAGTTTTTCATTATCATTATATAATTTTACAACTTTATCTGCAAATTCTCCTGCATTATTTCCTATAGCCATTATTTTCCTTGCATTATCTATTCCCTCTGCTCCACACTCTGTTGTAATTACTGGGACTCCTTTTGCAAATGCTTCAATTATCTTTCCTTTTACTCCTGCCCCAAATCGTAATGGTGCTATAACCATTTTTGCATTATCATATAGTATATTTAATTCTTCATCACTCACATATCCAAGCAAATTTATTCCATTTACATTATGCAATACTTCTACTACATCCTCTGCATGAGAGCCTACTATATCTACTTCTATATTTGGAATAGAAAACTTTATGCGTGGTAAAATATTTTCTTTGAACCATATCATAGCATCTTTATTAGGTGGATGTGCAAATCCTCCTACGAATAGTAATTTTCTTTTTTCACTAAAATTAATAGGATCTTCACTCACTTTATCATACACATATCCCCTAATTGCTTTTACAGGTATTTTATCATCTATTGATTTTATTGCTTTTACTTCTACACTTGATGGATAATAATTCATTGATGTTTTATACATTACAGATAATTCCAAGCTTTTATAATATTTTGATTCAGATAAAAAACTTTCATCTTTTGTTAATTCATATTCTCTTTCTTCTCTCAAAAAATGTAAATCGTGTCCATAAAATATTATTTTTATATTTGTATTCTCTTTGAAGAAATCAACATACTTTGTAGCAATATGTGGTCTGTTTAAATATACAAAATCAATATACTTTGCATTATTTTGCAAAAATGACCAAATTTCTGCCTCTAGGGATGCACCATAAAATATTTCAACACCTAGTTGTTGTAAAATACTGCCATAAGGCTCACTATTCATAAAATTATCGCCTAAGAATTTTACAGAATATCCTTTTTCTATAAACATTTTCATATATTGAAAAGTAGTTTTTGATCCAGCATCTCTGTCCCAGGTTGGAATGTAATGATCTATAAAAAGTATTACTTTTTTATTTTGTCCTCTTTCTCTTGCTTTGAATGGACTTTGATTAATTCTAATAGGATATTGTTGCAAAAGTTGAACTTTCCATTTATCTAATAATTTCTCGTTGTTTATTACTTGATATTTTTTAATATTTCCATCATTTGCTTCTTTTCCATTAGATATGCCCTCATAATGTATTATTTCTGATGCTGGTTGGTACATTACTTTATATCCTCTTTGTCGTACTTCAAAAGCAAGGTCAGAATCCTCGCAATATGCTGGTGCATATCTTTCATCAAAACCACCAATTTCTATCCACAAATCTTTTTTTATCATTATAGAAGCACCAGAAATATAATCCACTTCTCTTACATAATTATACTCTGGGGATTTTGGGTCTTTTCCTCTTCCATAATTCCAAGCAGAACCATCTGCCCATATTATCCCACCTGCTTCTTGCAATGTGCCATCGGGGAAAATCAATTTTGAACCTACAATTCCATAAAATGGATCTCTTTTTATTAAATCAACTAATGAAGAAAGCCAATTTGTTTTTACTTCTGTATCATTATTTAAAAATACAATATATTCGCCTCTTGCTTTTTTTGCCGCATTATTACAATTTTTTAAAAAGCCTTGATTTGTTTCATTTCTGCTTATTATGATATTTTCAGAATACTTATTTAATTCTTTTGTTGCATCCTCTGATACATCATCAGCAATTATTATTTCATATGGAGTTTTTTGAAAATCTACTGTTTCCAAAATAGAAATTAAGCATTTATATGTGTATTGTATTTGATTATAGCAAGGTATAATAATACTTACTAAAGGTTTATCACTGTATTTAAATTTTAATTTTCCATAATCAAAATAAATTGATCCTATTTTGAAATCACCATCTATAGTATTTCTTCCCTCTTTAGTGAAAAAAATATGAATCATTTTTATAGGATGAATAAAACAATTTTTAATATATTTTAATACTTTTCGTTTTTTACTCTCTTTTGGAAAATTCTTTTGAAAAGATAATTTTATATTTCTTCTTATTTTATTGAATAAAGACTCATGCTTTTCAAATTCTGCTAAAGTAGCTTGAAGATTAGATATATCTCTCTCATGAATGTTAATAACATTTTGCAAATTGTTTGCGTGTGCTTGAGTAAGTCTTAATACATTATACACTTTCATAATGTGAGTATCTGATGCTACTCTATCCTCTTCTATCCTTTTTATTTTTTCTCTTGCTCTATCAAGCTCACTGCTTACATAAAAAAAGCGTGATACATCACTAGAATTTTCATTGTACACATTCACATCTGAATATGAATTTTGTTTATGAACTTTATCTTGAAAATCTTTTTCTGATGATTCATATCTAATTATATCATCATCATTTATTCCATATTTTGATACAAAAGCAGAAAAAGAATCATCTTTTAAATCTTGTTGTGCTGAATTATAAAAATATTTTAAAATCCTATAGCGTAAAAAGTTTACTTCGGTAGTATTTGTATCTATCCACTCGCCATCTATTACATAAAGCAAATCATCTTCTACTATAATATTAGAAAAAAGACAATCTAAATTATAAATTTCTATATCTCCATCTTCTTTCCCTATAATTTTTTGTAAGTAGTCTTCTATTACTTCTTTTTCATTTGCTCCTTTTTTTATTTTATCAATAATAATATCTGATAAAATTTTTCCTTTTAAATATGGATATACAACAAAATTTCTATTATCATATGTTTTATCATCCTTACCATAAAATATAGGCATAAGCATTTTAATATTAGGGTTCTTTATTATCTTGCTTCTATTTATCATGTTCTCGATATGTGTATTAGATTCTTCATACAATGCTTTTTTTACTACATATCTATTATTGTCGCTATCCTCTACTATACTTGTTTTTAAAGCAAATTTTTCATTTCTATTTGCATTGAATTTTGTATACAAAGTTTTGAATTTTAAATACTCTTTTTCTTTTCTTATTTTAATATTTTCTTTTTCTTTTAAAATATTTGCTTTAAATACAATAATATAAGATGAAGCATATTTGTTGAATAAACCTAAATTCACTAGATTTCGTGTTTTTTTATCTTCATCTTCTATAAAGGGCAAATATTCTTCTGAATAAATTCTTAGTGGAAATTTGTACTCTGGAAGTGGAAAATACAAATCAAATTCACTATTCTTATATGATTTTTTTAATTCTTCTTTTGATTTAATTATATCTTCATACGAAAAATTTAATGAATCTAATTCAAGTTTTTTGCCTGCAATTACATCTATAGATAAAGAATTATCAAAAGGTAAAAGAACACTGCCATTATCATTAGTATAGTTCTTTATCAAGTATTTAATGAATGCATACAAATCTTTTCCTGCAAATTCAGAAATTTCTGTAGAAAATGTTGGTACTACTACATATTCAAATGCATTTTCATTATTATCATTTTTAGAATCAAAAGTTTCTTTTATTATTTCTTTAGCAATATATACATTTTTTGCAAGAAGTTTATTATCTAATAGTTTTTTCCATTCTTTATGCTCACAAATAATATATACTTTTGAAACTCTGTTTGCAAAAGTATTTACAAATTCTAAATTTGCATCTCCATAAATTAAAATTGTAGAGTCCTTTTCTTCATCTGTTTCTTTAGAAATAAAAGGATACCAACTAAATAAATTGATTGCATATTTTACTTGCAGAGTTTTTAATTCATTTAACATTAATTTTTACTATCTCTTATAAATTTTTCTATTCCTATGTCAGTAAGAGGGTGCTTCATCGCTTGCAATAATACTTTATATGGAACAGTTGCTATATCTGCTCCAGCTAATGCACAATCTTTTATGTGAAGTGGATTACGAATTGAGGCTGCAATTATTTCTGTTTCATATCCATAATTTGAAAAAATAGTAGATATTTCTCTTACTAAATCTATACCATACTCAGAAATATCATCGAGTCTTCCAAGAAATGGCGATACATAACTTGCACCAGCTTTTGCAGCAAATAAAGCTTGGTTAGCATTAAAAATTAAAGTAACATTTGTTTTTATTCCTTTTTTGTGTAATTCATTTACTGCTTTTAATCCCTCCTCAGTCATAGGAATTTTTACAACCATATTGGGGTGTAATTGTGCTATCTCTTCACCCTCTTTTATCATATCACTTGCTTTTGTAGTACTTGCTTTTACTTCTCCTGATATTGGTCCATCAACAATTTTTACAATTTCTTTTAATACCTCTTTAACGTCTTTTCCCTCTTTAGCAATAAGAGATGGATTGGTTGTAACACCATCTATTATCCCTAATAAAGAAGCTTCTCTTATTTCATCTACATTTGCTGTATCAATAAATATTTTCATATTATTTTGTATAATGCAATATTATTTTATTGATTATACTTCCTCCTTTAATTTCCTAATATATTTCTTATTGCAACTGGTGTTCTATAATTCCAATTAGAAATCTTAATACCTGATTTTGTAGAAGCAGCATGTACTACCTGATTATTGCCTATGTATATAGCTACATGGTTTACTACACCATCTGCTCCTGCATAAAATATTAAGTCTCCTGCTTGCCTATTTGCACTTGTCCGTGCAACTCCTCTTTTTGCTTGTTCACTTGATACTCTAGGTAGAGATACTCCATATTTCTTAAATACAGATTGTACAAATCCAGAGCAATCCGAACCATTTGTTAGAGATGTACCACCCCAAACATATGGATTACCCACAAATTGGATTGCATAATTAATTATATTTCTTCTTTTTGTAGATATTTTTAATTTTGCTATTTCTGCTGGTTTATATTCAATAGCATGCTCTAGTGCATATCTTACTTCTACATAACCACTAAGTGTTGAAATATAACCAGAATCATTTTTATTATTTTCTGCACCATCTATTTCTATTTCTACCCAACCATCCAATTGGTCTTTTACAATATATGTTTCCTCTTTTGCTATAGTAGTCCAAGCTTTTGCAGTTGTAGATGGTTTTGTTCTTACTCTAAGTGCATCTATTTTTACTATTGCTCTCAAGTCTGCGTATTCTAGTGCTAATTTTTCTGCTGTTTTACCTGTTGCAATATACTCTTTGGTAACATAACCTGTTACTCTTCCAGATCTTATTTTGTACCAAGATCCCGTTTGTGATAAAATTTCACAGCCTGCGTGCTTTGGGAGTTTCCCTATTATATTTGATGTGCCACTATCTTTTGCTGTACTTCTAATATTTACATAGGATTTTGCAATTGATATACCTATTGTATCATAATAATTTAATACATCATTTTTTAAGTCTTGAGTTCTTGCTACATTCAAGCTATATTTTATTTGTACATACTCGCTCTTACCTGAAATATATGCTTTTTCGTATCCATCGACATTGTCGGCTTCAACCAAAATCCAATCACCTAATCTCTCTAAAATAGCATATCTTTCGCCCTTATATGTTGCTCCTATTTGAGTGTCGCCCTCTGATGTGGGTTCTGACCTCATCCACAGTTTTGTTACTAATACTTCTGCTCTTTGTTTAATATTTTCATTTGCTATTTTTATAGCATCATCGCCCATTACCAAATATTTTTTTGCAACATATCCTGTCATTCCACCAGATTTTACTTTTGCATATATTGGGTTTTCTTTTACTTCTTCATCTAATACATCACAAGCTGCATATTTATCCATTTTGCCTATTATTGCTCTTGTGTTTTTTTCATCTGGCTCAGATCTTAAATTTATATAACTATCACATATTACAATACCCAAGTTCTTGAATTCATCTAAAGCACCTTTTGATTTATTATCATCTAATTTTTGTACCCATTCAAGAACATCTTCTGTATAATCTCTTGTTTCTTTTGGTAAAATAGAACTAGTAATATTTTTTGTCATTTTAACAGTGCTTTTTATAAAACTACTAATTAAGAAAATTAACAAACTAAGTGCAATAATAGAAAAAATTACACCTAAGCAAATAACTAGTCTTTTATCAAATCTCCGAAGATAAATAATAAACATCGGAGGTGTTTTTTTATAATCTCTTTTTTTTTCTTTCTTATAATCTTTCATCACATTCATAATATAATGCTACAGTTCCTCTACCTGTGTGTGTACCTATAGTAGGTCCAATCATACACACAGAATACTCTATAAATTTTGATTTTGGAAAGTTTTCTTTTATTAAATCAATCATAGCATTTAATTCATCTAAAGTATCAGAATGATTAATAAATATTAATCCATCATAATCTACACCATTTTTAATATTCTTTTTCATACACTCTATTATTTCTTGTCTAGCTTTTTTTGTGCCTCTTGCCTTTCCTAAGACTGCAAGCTTTCCCTCTTTTGATACACTCATATAAGGGCAAATACTAAGCATTGAACCAATTAAACCCTCAGTTTTTGATATTCTACCACCTTTTACAAAATTAGTAAGATCTGTAGAGTAAAACAAATGTTGTATTTGCATTTTTTCTTTTTCAATAAAATCTACTAATTTATTATAATCATATCCCTCTTTTTTCTTTTCATTAGCAATATAAAGGAGCAAACCATATCCACTTGATGCACTTAGTGAATCTATGACAGTTATTTTTCTGTCTTTATATTTTGGAGTCAAAGTATCTCTTGCAATACAAGAAGAATTATATGTTCCAGAAATTGCAGAAGATAAAGATATATGTATAATATCTTTTCCATCTTGTAATATTTTTTCCCATACATCAATATACTCCTCTGGAGATACTTGTGATGTAGTTACATTCTCTTTACTAGCTATATCAAAAAATTCTTTTGCATTTATACTTTGATATAAATCATCCACATTTGATTTACCATTTACAAAATAGTGAAATGATAAAAATTTTAAATTTTCGTTATTGTAAAACTCAATTGGTAAATCTGTTGTACTACAACTTGTTATTTCATAATTATTCATTAATTCTCCTCTCTTATATCGGCACCTAATTCTTTTAGTTTACCAAAAATATTTTCATATCCTCTTTTTATATATTCTATTCTATCTACTGTTGATTCCCCTTTTGTCATTAACGCAGCAATTACTAGTGCTGCTCCTGCTCTTAAATCGGGAGACATTAAACTAGCCGGTTTTAAATGCTCTATGCCTTTAATATTTAAACTTGTACTTCTTTGTTCTATTTGAGCACCCATTTTTTTTAAATCTACAATATATTTAAACCTGTCTTCAAAAATAGACTCTGTAACATTACTTTCTCCATTTGCAATTGATAGTAATACAGTAATTTGTGGTTGCATATCTGTTGGAAAACCAGGGTATGGTAGAGTTTTAATTGTTGTTGGGAATTGTCTTTCACATCCTATTACTCTTATAGCTTCATCATATTCCACTACATTATTGCCCATATCAATTAATTTTGCAGAAATTGAGTCCAAATGCTTTGGTATAATGTTTTTTATTATAATATCGCCCTCTGTTGCACAAGCGATTGTCATATATGTACCTGCTTCAATTTGATCTGGAATAATAGTATATGTTGTTCCATGTAAGTATGGAACTCCTTTTATTCTTATGGTATCTGTTCCAGCTCCTTTGACATTAGCACCCATTGAATTTAAAAAGTTTGCAACATCTACTACATGTGGTTCTTTTGCAACATTCTCTAATACAGTTGTGCCCTCTGCCATGACTGAAGCTAAAATTAAATTAATTGTTGCTCCTACAGATACTATATCTATGTAAATATTATCACTGGTAAGTTTATCTGCTTTTGCTATTATAAATCCATCTTTTACTTCGCACTCTGCTCCAAGAGATTTGAATCCTTTTAAATGCAAATCTATTGGTCTCTCACCTATAGAACAGCCACCTGGCATTCTTACTACTGCTTGTTTCTTTTTTGAAAGAAGTGCACCAACAAAATAATATGACGCTCTTATGCGTGATAAATTTTTTGCATTTGCCATAGTAGCATTAGCATTTTTTGCAAAAATATGAACCTTGTTTCTAGTAATTCTTTTTACTTCCCCACCCATTTCTTCTATAGCACTAAGCATAATATTTACATCTTCAACATCTGGAATATTATCTAAAATAACATCCTCATCTGTCATTATTGCAGCTGCTATTATTCCTAGGGTAGCATTTTTTGCTCCTGAAATATTTACTTCACCTACTAACTTTTTACCACCATTAATTATAAATTTAGACATATTCTACCTTTAAGTAAATTTATTTAATATTTGTTTCATCTAAAACATATATAGGTCTATTTTTTAATTCTTTATAATTTTTTGACATATATAATCCTAATATACCTATAAATAAATATTGTAATCCAAACAAAAAAAGCAATATACAAACAAGTGATGGCCAACCAGCAACTGGATCACCAAATATTCTTGCTCTTATAAATACAAATATAAATCCAATAATTGAGGCAAGAAATAGTATAATCCCTGTAAATGAAGCAATCGTTAGTGGAATCTCTGAATAAGATATAATACCTAGTAGAGCATAAGAGAATAATTGCATTATGCTCCATCTTGAATTTCTGCCATCGATATGAACATTTTCAAACTCTATCCATTTGATATTAAAACCAATAGAATTATAAAGACCTTTAAAAAATCTATTTTTTTCTCGATGAGAAAGAAGAGTATCTCTGAATTTTTCTCTCATCATTAAATAATCTCTTGCACCCTCTGGAATATCTACTTTTGTGCATACTCTCATTATTTTATAAAATAATATTGAGAAAAAACTTCTAAAAACTCCCTCGCCTTTTCTATTTACTCTCTTGCAAGATACTGCCTCATAATTAATATCTTCTTCCAAAACATTTATCATTTTTGGTAAAAGACTTGGTGGATCTTGCAAATCACAATCCATAATACAAATATAATTTGAATTTAATTCTTTTGATTTTTCTAAACCAGCAAATATTGCTGCTTCTTTTCCAAAATTTTTTGATAAAAATACATATTTTACTTTTTGATCTTTATTTGCTAATTTTCTAATATTTTCTTTTGATAAATCTTTTGAACCATCATCAATAAATAAAATATTAATATTTATGTTGTAATCAAAATTTATTTTTATTATTTCATCATAAATAATGTTAATATTTTTTTCTTCATTAACGCAAGGGATAATTATTGTAAGAATTTTATTCATCTATAATCTCTACATTGTCTAAAATATAATCTAAAGTGATAGTACCTAATTCAGTTGCAAGTTTTGCATGATCAATTATTTGTCCAATATCATAATCACTTGTTGAAGTTTGACTAATATGTACTGTTGCTTCAACACCATTAAATTTTACTTTAACATATTCTTTTGTAATCAATGCTCCATAATAACCATTATGTTTATTTTGAGTTAAAAACCACCTTGGTCTTATACCCTCTTCTTTAACTTTTATGAAACCAGACATCAAATAGCCATGAGCATCTAGGTAATATTTATGTCCATCTGTATCTGTATACCAAGTCTTTTTTAATAATTCTCCATTCTCTCTCATTTGCCATTTTCCATCTATAGTTTGACCCCAGGCTGTTGCACTTAAATTTTCTGTATTTTGAAGTGATTCAAATTCGATATCTATTGAATTTTTTCCAGATACTATAACTTTTGATTTATTGGCACCAGATGCTTCATCCTCTGCTTTTTTATTTGGATTAGCACCACCAGCAACAATAACTTGTGATGCAAATGAATTAACACATATTAATAAAACTAAAGCACAATATGTAATAATAATATTTAAAAACTTTCTTGACATTAATATTCTCCTTTCAACACAAAATAAGGGATATAATACCCTATGTTAATAATATTTTATCATACTTTATAATAAAAATACAATAGAAAAATTGTATACTTTATATGAACAATTAATATGACTATTTATTAAAAATAAAATATAAAAAAACGATTAGGATTTCTCTTAATCGTTTTTAAATAATTTAATGTATTATAAGAACTATGTGAATTATTATTCTACAATTTTTACTACTCTACCAGAACCAACTGTTCTGCCACCCTCACGAATAGCAAATCTTAGTCCCTCTTCCATAGCAATTGGGTGAATAAGCTCAACAGATATTTCTACATTATCGCCAGGCATACACATTTCTACGCCTTGAGGTAAATTACAAACACCTGTTATATCTGTAGTTCTAAAATAGAATTGTGGTCTGTAATTACCAAAGAATGGAGTATGTCTTCCACCTTCATCTTTTGTAAGAACATACACTTGAGCAGTAAACTTCTTATGACATTTTACAGTTCCTGGTTTACAAATAACTTGTCCTCTTTGGATATCTTCTCTATCTATACCACGAAGAAGTGCTCCGATATTATCACCAGCAACAGCTGAATCAAGAAGTTTTCTAAACATTTCTATTCCTGTAACAACAGTTTTCTTTGTCTCTTCAGAAATACCAACGATTTCTACTTCATCATTTAATTTTAATGTTCCTCTTTCTACTCTACCTGTAGCAACTGTACCACGACCTGTAATTGTGAATACATCTTCAACTGGCATTAAGAAAGGTTTTTCTGTATCACGAACTGGCTCTGGAATATATGAATCTACTGCATCCATAAGTTCAATGATTTTTTTGCCCCAATCACCTTTTGGATCTTCCAAAGCTTTAAGAGCAGATCCTCTAATAACTGGAATATCATCACCAGGGAATTCATACTCTGTAAGAAGTTCTCTAATTTCCATTTCTACTAAATCAAGTAATTCTGGATCATCTACCATATCGCATTTATTCATAAATACTACTACAGCTGGAACACCAACTTGGCGAGCAAGAAGAATATGCTCTCTTGTTTGTGCCATAACACCATCTGTTGCAGCAACTACAAGTATAGCACCATCCATTTGAGCTGCACCTGTAATCATATTTTTTACATAGTCAGCATGACCTGGACAGTCAACGTGAGCATAATGTCTTTTAGGAGTTTCATACTCAACGTGTGCTGTATTAATTGTAATTCCTCTTTCTCTCTCTTCTGGTGCTTTATCAATATTTTCAAATGCTACAGCCTCACCAGTTCCATTTACTTCATGAAGAACTTTTGTTATTGCTGCTGTAGTTGTTGTTTTACCATGATCAACATGTCCAATTGTACCAATATTACAATGTGGTTTTGTTCTTTCAAACTTTGCCTTTGACATTTTATTATCCTCCTATTTACTAAAGTGTTGTCGACACTTGAGTATGTATTATAACATATTATTTATTTTATTTCAAGATTTTATTTCTTTTTATCGTTTAAAACTTTTTCTTGCACATTCTTAGGAACTTGCTCGTATCTATCAAAAAACATAGAATAATTTCCTCTTCCTTGAGTTTTTGATCTTAAGTCAGTAGAGTATCCAAACATTTCTGCTAGTGGAACAAAAGCTTTTACCATTTTACCACCACCAATATCATCCATTCCCTCTATTCTTCCTCTTCTTGAATTAATATCACCAATAACATCGCCCATATACTCCTCTGGCATTGTTACCTCGACTTTCATTATTGGCTCAAGTAGTACAGCATTTCCTTTTTGCATAGCATCTTTAAAAGCCATACTTCCTGCTATATGGAAAGCCATTTCAGAAGAATCTACCTCATGATAAGAACCATCCCACACATTTGCGTGTACACCAAGAACTGGGAAACCACCTAATATACCACACTTTGTTGCTTCCTCAATCCCCTCTCCGACTGCTGGTATATACTCTTTTGGAATAGCTCCTCCAACTACACTTGATTCAAATTTGAATACTTCTTCACCATTTGGATCCATTGGTTCAAATTTTACTTTACAATGTCCGTATTGTCCTCTTCCACCTGATTGCTTAATATATTTTGCTTCTATATCAACAGCTTTTGTAAATGTTTCTTTGTATGCTACTTGTGGAGCACCAACATTTGCTTCTACACTAAACTCTCTTAAAAGTCTATCTACAATAATTTCCAAATGAAGTTCTCCCATACCGGAAATTATTGTTTGACCTGTTTCTTGATTTGTAGTAGCTCTAAATGTTGGATCCTCTTCAGCTAACTTTGCTAAAGCTTCTCCCATCTTGCCTTGGTCATTTTTTGTTTTTGGTTCTATAGCTATATCAATAACTGGTTCTGGGAATACCATTGATTCCAAAATAACTGGAGCTTTTTCATCACAAATTGTGTCTCCTGTTGATGTCATTTTGAAACCAACTACTGCTGCAATATCACCTGAGTACACTTTGTCTATTTCCATTCTCTTATTTGCATGCATTTGCACAAGACGACCAACTCTTTCTTTTTTGTCTTTAGTTGCATTTAAAACATATGATCCAGAATTTAATACTCCAGAATACACTCTTATAAATGCAAGTCTTCCTACAAATGGATCTGTCATAATTTTGAATGCTAAAGCAGAAAATGGTTCTGTATCTGATGAATGGCGAACTGTGTCATTGCCATCTAAATCTTTTCCATCTATTGGTGGAATATCGAGAGGTGATGGCATATATAATAAAATTGCATCCAACAATTTTTGAACGCCTTTGTTCTTATATGCACTACCACAACAAACTGGTACACAAGCACAAGCACATGTTCCCTTTCTCAATACTTCTTTTAATTCTTCATTTGATGGCTCTATTCCATCTAGATATTTTTCTGTTAAAGTATCATCCAACTCAGATATTTTTTCTACTAGTTCTACTCTGTATTTTTCTGCTTGTTGTTTCATATCATCTGGAATATCAATAACAGAAATGTCAACTCCCTTGTCATCATTATAAATGTATGCTTTCATTTCAAAAAGATCTATTATACCTTTAAATGTATCTTCTTTTCCTATTGGAAGTTGAATTACTATTGCATTCTTTCCTAATTTTGTGTGCAATTGTTCAACTGCACTATAAAAATTTGCACCAAGAATATCCATCTTATTGATGAATGCCATTCTTGGAACATTATATGTATCTGCTTGACGCCAAACATTTTCTGATTGTGGTTCAACTCCACCTTTTGCACAAAATACTCCAACAGCGCCATCTAATACTCTTAAAGATCTTTCTACTTCAACAGTAAAATCTACATGCCCTGGTGTATCGATAATATTTATTCTATACTCTTGTGCTCCTGGTTTTACTTTACCAAATTCTCTTTCTGCCCAATGACAAGTGGTAGCAGCAGAAGTGATTGTTATACCTCTTTCTTTTTCTTGCTCCATCCAGTCCATTGTTGCTGTACCCTCATGAGTGTCCCCTATTTTGTAATTAACACCAGAATAAAACAATATTCTTTCTGTCAATGTTGTTTTACCAGCATCAATATGCGCCATAATTCCAATATTACGGGTTCTTTCTAAAGGGTATTCTCTTCCTTCAGCCATATATCCTCCTATCTACTAAATTAAAAGCGATAGCTTGCAAAAGCCTTATTTGCTTCTGCCATTCTATGCACTTCTTCTCTCTTTTTTACTGCTCCGCCTTGGTTTTGAGAAGCATCCATTATTTCATTTGCAAGTCTTAGGCTTTGAGTTTTTTCTCCTCTTTTTCTAGAAAATTGTGTAAGCCATCTTAATCCTAATGCTTGTCTTCTGTCTGGTTTTACTTCAAGCGGAACTTGATATGTTGCTCCACCAATTCTTTTTGCTTTTACTTCCAAAACTGGCATAATATTTTGCATAGCTTCTTCAAATACTTGAAGTGGTTCTTTTCCAGTTTTTTCTTTTACTGTGTCAAATGCATTGTAGACAATCTTTTGAGCAACTCCTTTTTTTCCAGAAAGCATAACAGAATTAATTAATTTAGTTACGATTTTCGAATTATAAATTGGATCTGAAAGAATATCTCTTTTTACATTATGTCCTTTACGTGGCACTTTACTTCCCTCCTTAATAATAATCTCATTAGATCATAGGTACTTAATCGAAAAACTAAGTGAATAATTTCACTTTTAGTTTTCTAACTTACTTTGTGCCGTATATGATAAGTATGAAACTTTTCTACACGGTCAAAAGTACTAATTGCAATTAAGCCTTTTTTGCTTTTGGTCTCTTTGCACCATATTTAGAGCGAGCTTTTTTTCTGTCGGCAACACCTGCAGTATCTAGAGTCCCTCTAATAATATGATAACGAGTACCTGGCAAGTCTTTTACTCTACCACCACGAATCATAACAACAGAGTGCTCTTGCAAATTGTGTCCCTCACCTGGAATATAAGTTGTAACTTCTACTCCATTAGAAAGACGCACTCTAGCTATTTTTCGAAGTGCAGAGTTTGGCTTCTTAGGAGTAGCAGTTTTTACTGCTGTACATACGCCTCTTTTTTGAGGTGCATTCTCTTTCGTAGCCCTTTTTGTCAAAGAATTAAATCCAGATTGTAAAGCTGGTGCTGTGGATTTCTTCTTGAATGACTTACGACCTTTTCTTACAAGTTGATTAAATGTAGGCACGTTTCATATCTCCTTTCAAAAAAATTAAGCTCATGCATCGCATAAGCTTAACTATTTTATTATATTATGTGGGTTTTGTCAATATCTATTTTGGGGATATATCATTTTTTTGGAATTTACTGGATTCTATAAATCATTTATCCATAATAGCTCTCGCTTATTATTTTTTAATATAACATTTAAAACCCCATTTTAAATTTTCACACTCAAAACTGTAATATTTCTCTAATAACTCTTGAATATTATAGTCACTTATTTCTTTTTCACTTAAGAGCAAAACATCATTTTCTAAGCTTATTATGCTTTCTTCAACATTATTTATTAACTCATTAGATTCAGGATAATATACATATCTTAAATGTGATCCTACTTTATTTTTTAATACATAAAATTGCGGAAAAACAGAATAAATTTTATAATTTTCTTTATTTACTTTACTATCTATAATATAACTAAACTCTTTCATAGTTTTCATTCCATCAAATGTCGAACCTAAATTAAAACTAGGGATATGAATTAATATAAAATTCATATTTATAATTATGCTAAAAATAAATATACAAATAATTGTAGATACATTATTATTCAAAAATTTTAACTTACTACTAAATAAAAGATTACTTAAATAATATATAATTGGAAGAATATATAAATATAAATGATAATGATAAATAGCAAATATATGGCCAGGCATAATGCATGCAATAATTGAAAATATAAGCATTAATTTTTTTTCAATACTAAGTACAATACTTGTCATAGCTGTATTATATCTTTCTACAAAAAATACTTCACTCTCCACAGGCAATATAACCTAAGAAAATTTTGATGTTTGAATTCCTACAAATATAATTAGAAACATAATGTACTAAAAAAATTGTCAATTCTTTTCATAAATTCACCTTAAAATTGGAATTTATCAAAATTTAACGGGATTCACTAGTACAATTTTAAATTGTACTTTAATATTGGTATTGTTGCTTTTTTTATAGATTTATATTATAATGAAAAAATGGATAATGAATTTGGAAAAAAACTTCATAATATACGAAAATCTAAGAATCTAACATTAGAAGCAGTTGGAAATTATGTTGGAGTACAGAAAAGTACTGTACAAAAATGGGAAAAAGGCATTATTCACAATATGAAAGTCGACAAAATTACTAAATTAGCAAAAATACTTTCTATTTCACCTGATTATATATTAGGATATCAAAATAATCAAAATAATAGATCCTCTGGAATTAAAATCAATGTTCTAGGAGAAGTAGCTGCTGGAATACCTATAGATGCAGTTGAAAATATTATTGACACAGAAGAAATATCTGAAAAGCTTTCGATTACTGGTAATTTTTTTGGTCTTAAAATAAAAGGCGATTCTATGAACCCAAGAATTTGCGATGGGGATGTTGTAATTGTAAAACAACTTTCAACTTGTTATTCTGGTGATATAGTTATAGTAAGAATTAATAATGAAAGTGCTACTTGTAAAAAATTAATCAAACACAATAAAGGTATTTCTTTAGTATCTTTTAATACAAACTACGCACCTATGTTTTTTACTAATGAAGAAATAAAAAAATTGCCTATAGAAATCATAGGCAAGGTAGTTGAGCTTCGAGGTAAATTTTAAATTATGAAGATTATTATAATAATCGTTTTAATAATTATAATAAAAAAATACATTATTGAAATAATGATACCCGATTTCAGAATAGAAAACACAAATACAGTTGCTTATAAATGTGGTACTATTTTTAATAATTATATGCCTCATTTATTTATTGTTCATAATAAAGATACACTTCTTAGATGGACAAGCGAAGAACCAAATTTATATAAAATCTTTAATATTAATTCTGAAATAAAAAAAGTACCACTAGCAAATATTGAAATAGAAAAACTTTTAATTATGCCAAGATTGATTGAATATAATATTACAAACACTAGCTATGATCTTTATATTAATGGAGTTTATGTTACTAATTCAAATAAATATTTGCATAATTATTTAACACATTTTGAAAACAATTTATTAAAACACTTAATAACAAAAAATAATACTAACTACATATCCTATGTTTCCGAACCAAATGAAACAATTCTCAGAATTCATAATATGAATGTAAAAGAACCTTGGCCCACACGTGGTAAGGCTTATGATGATATTTTAATAAAAGAAAGCAAAGACTATAACTTACCACTTCATTACAAAAAAGCTGTAGATTTTTTTATGAGCAATAATTTAACACTTGATGAAATGAAAAATTATATGAATAAAAATGTTTATCCATTAATTGAAAAAGAATACGAAAATTTTATGCAAGAACAGACTAAACAAATTGATATTTTTTTTCAAAATAAAAAATTCAATAATTTAAATGATTTAAATAAATTAATCAAAGAAAATAATTTAAGAAAAATTAAAACCCAACATAAAGGGTGGATAAAAGACAGTACAATAAAATATATAAATTAAAATTACATTTATCTAGTTTTTTGATTCTTTTTTCCTTTTCTATTTGGTTTTTGTATGTTTTTCTTTTCTTTCATTCGTTCGCTATATTTGTTTAATAATTCTTTTTCATTCTTTTCATTTAAATTATCTATAAGTAATTTTGTTTTTAGTTTTTCAGATTTTTTATATATTATTGTTGTTTTTACATCTTTAATACAAAAAGCTAACCACTTGAAATTATTAGACATTATATCTAAAATATTATTTAATTTAGTATCTGGTATTTTATTTTTTGTAATATATCCACTCCCTTGTTGCCATATAAAGCCATTATCTGTTAAATAATTTCTAATATCTTCATATGCTTTATTGTAAGCTTTCCCTGTATCTGCCCAATAAAATATTTTTAATTTACTTGTATCTAAATCAAAATTAATTGAATATTTTCTTTCCATTTCTTCCATATTATTATCCTATTTATTATATACAATAGTTTATGAACTCATATAAAGAATCAACTTCTTCACTTGTTCCATCATCATTATATTTTGTTATTAAGTACTTATCTAAATATTGTAATAAATTGTTTTCATGGAGTTTACGCAACACACCAGCACCATTTATTTCAATTATGCCAGCATTGCCCTCATATATACCCTCTCCAATTTTTTGGGGATCATTTGGATAATAATCTTTTAAATACTCACTTTCTACTATGTCTATTATTTCCTTTCTTTTACTTTCATCTTTTATTTCTATTGTTGCTCTTGAAATACCTGTGTATTCACTCATTGCTTTATTCTCCTTTTTTATTATAATAAAATTATATATTTTATTATTTAAAATATCAAGTAGTTTTATATCATTTTATTATCTTACAAAATTCTTGTTGTTTTTTTTATTATTTATTTTTTTTTGTGAAATTTTATTTATATTTTTTTCTT
>JAUNSV010000022.1 GCA_030539055.1 Eubacteriales bacterium
ATTTTTATTATTATAATATTTTAATAAATCATTAGTATAAATATTGCCACCTATTGCAATAAAATAGTCAATATCGTTATACATTTCTATTCTTTTCTTTAAATTCTTTTGTGCATCCTCTTCAATAAAAATATTTATATTTTCGTTTTTTAATTCATTACACATTATATCTGTTTTTTCTTTATTCATATTAGTACCAATATCCTTATCTCCGCCTATTGATACTAATGAACTATTATATGGTGTAAGACCTTTCTTTTGTATATAGTTTAACATTTGAGGAAAAGAAAAATTATCATTGTTTGCACCATATGTAGAAGAGCCAATTGAGCTTTGTATAATTAAATTCAAATTCATATATTTTGATGCACTAAGCATTGCAAAGTTTAAGGCAGGAAAAGACCCAGACATAAGTACGCCTATTGTATCATTTTCTTTTATGCCATCTTCCTTTATTATTTTTACAAACAATGCTGCCATATTATAATCACAAGTAGATCTTTTAGCTTCTATGGAACCAAGAGTAGTAGTAATATTATTATAATCTTCTCCTATCATTCCAGTTTTATCATAATCATATTGTGATAAAGGTATATTTTTTTCTGTCTTTAATTGTTTTATTGCATTAAAAGTATTTTTTAAATCATTAGAAGCACTAATTTGAATATCATAATAATCATTTTTTATATATTTTTTAGTTTTATAAATAAAAAATAGCGATAAAGAAATAATAACAAATAAAATAAGTAAAAAGTATATATTATTATTTAATATTTTTTTTATTTTCCTTAAAATATTCTTTTTCATACAAATGGATTAATATTAAATAATATCATTATAATCATTATTAATCCCATTACTATAAATAATGATATTATTGATTTTATAATACCTTGCTTTATGAATTCGTTTGCTATTATACCTGGTATCAATATGCCTATAATATTTGGTATATTAAAAATTGTATTTATATTTTTACTTATTTGAACAAATAAAATATTTAACAAAAATGAAATAATTATGCAAAGTGCATATGATCTTTTTCCATATATTAATGAATAATTTGATAAAAATTTAATAATAAAATAAGTAATTAATGCAATAATTATTGTATATATTACTCTATCAATAGAGTGTGAATATAATGCAAGGTATGCTGGCACAATTATTCCAGCAGGGCTTAAACCTACTATTTCAGAGAAAAATAATGAAATCAATATGCCTATTAATAATATTTTATCTGCCAATATATTCTCCCTCTTCCTTTATCAGTTTTACTAATTCAAATCCTTGATTATGTATATTTCCAAAAGCAAAAATTGTCTTTTTATTATTTTTCATATTATTATATATTTCGTTTGAATTATTAAAAAATTTAATTTCTTTTACATGCAGTCCTTTTAATATTTTTCTTTTTATGAAATTTTTATTATCGCCAGTTATCCATATGTATTGCATTTTCATTTCAATTATAAATTGTATCATTTGCATTGTGCGTAAGGGTCTATCGAATCTATTGTTTATTAAAAGTATAACATCTTCAAATTGATATTTGTTTTGTAAATAATAATAATTTGATTTTATTGAATACAAGTCATTAATAGAAAAACCATTGATAAAAATACTTCCATTTTTTAATTTGTAAATAGATAAAGAAAATGGATCTTTTATATAATATTTTTTTATACCATATATAGATTTTTTTATATCAAGATTATAGTACTCTCCAATTGTCAATACTAAATTTATATTCTCTTTAAAATCATCATCTATATTTTCTTCATACTCTTTATTTAAAATGCAAATTGAATTATATTTTTTTGCATATTCATTTATTTGATTAAGTTGTTCTTTTTCGCTAGTAAATACTACACTATCTTTTGATATTACATTGCATAAACTATTTGCAATTTTTTGTAAGGTATCTCCCATTTCATCCATATGGTCCATACGCACATTTGTAATTACAGAAGCATTTGGCATAATTATTTTATCGTTTGAAATCTTTTGTAATAATGGATTTATAGCCATACATTCACAAATTAAAACTTCTGCTTTTTCTTCACTTGCTTTTTTTAAAACTTTTAATTGCTCTTTTATATTTGCTCTTCCACTTCTTTTTATTAATATTTCATTTGATTTTGTATCAATATACATAGGAAGAGTACCTGTTGTTTTTGCAAAAGCATTGTAGCCATTTCCTTTAAATATAGCATATAATAAGCGAGTAACACTTGATTTCCCTCTTATACCATTTACATGTATTACTAAATTTATTTTTTTTCTATAATACTTATTAAGTTTAAATTCTAATAATATGAATACAATGTAAAATACGCATAATACGATTAATATATATAAGCTTATTTCATTTGAATCCATATTATATGAAATTCTCCTTTATTTAATATATATAGGATATACTATTTGTATTTTTATTTCAAGTATAATGTGCTGTCAATCATTTTTTAAAATGTACTTGACAATAGTTTTTTTCAGTGTTAAAATAACTAAAATATTTTAGGAGAATACATTGATACTTTCAAGCAAATCATTTTTTAATAATAATTATTACTACGCTTACAATAATTTTGCAAGCTATAATTATTATGTGAAAATAGATACCCTTGAAAGATAATTTTTTGTAAAGTCCAAATATTTATTAAATAATAAATTACGACTATATCTTTTAGGGGGTGTGGTCGTTTTTTAAATGATTAAAAAGGAGAATATATGAAAAAAATTATTTTTATTTTATCTTGCGTTTTTATTACTCTTACATTTTTTGCTTGTAGTAATAAAAATACAAGTGAACAAAGCACTTTATCAAGTAATGAAAGTGTTGGAGCAATTACTCAAACAGAAACAAAAAAATTTAATGTAGGAGTTGTACAATTAGTAGAGCATGTTGCTCTCGATAAAGCAACTCAAGGTTTTGTAGATGCATTAAAAGAAGCTCTAGGTGATAATGTTAATATTGATGTTAAATTAGCTCAAGGCGAAACAAACAATTGTGCATTAATAGCAAATGATTTTGTATCAAAAGGTGTTGATTTAATTATGGCAAATGCTACTCCAGCTCTTCAAGCTTCTATTGCAGCTACGGGTGATATACCTATTCTTGGTACATCTGTTACAGAGTATGGAACTGCACTTTCTATAGAAAATTTCTCTGGTACACCAGGTGGCAATATCTCTGGTACATCTGATTTAGCACCACTTTCTTCACAAGCTAAAATGGTGCAAGAGGTTTTTCCAGATGTAAAACAAGTAGGTATTTTATATTGTTCTTCTGAGGCAAATTCATTATATCAAGTAAAAGTAATAACAGAAGAATTGAAAAAACTTAATATTGAAGCTAGCCCTTACTCTTTCTCAGATTCAAATGATTTAGCTTCTGTACTTACAAATGCTATATCAAAATGTGAATTGATTTATATACCAACTGATAATACTTGTGCATCAAATACTGGAATAATAGAAAATATTTGTGCAGATGCAAAAATACCTGTAGTAACTGGTGAAGAGGGTATATGCAAAGGTTGTGGCTCAATTACTTTATCTATTGATTACTATGATATAGGAGTTACAACTGGAAAAATGGCTGCTCAAATATTGAATAAAGAAAAAAATATTAGTGAAATGCCAATAGAATATGCTCCTAGCTTTACCAAAAAATATAATAAAGCAAATTGCGAAAATTTAAAAATAAATGTTCCTAATGACTATGTAGAAATCCAATAATCGAAAGGAAAATTGTGATGGATTTACAAATTCTATTTAATTCTTTACCTGGAGCTATATCTCAAGGTTTAATATGGGGTATTGCAGGTATAGGTGTATATATTTCATACAAAATATTGGATATAGCAGATATGACATGCGATGGAATTTTTGCAACTGGAGGTGCTACTTGTATTATGCTAATGCTTAGTGGGCATTCAATTGCTTTCTCTTTAATAATGTCATTTATTGTAGGAATGCTTGGTGGATTAGTTACAGCTCTTTTGCAAACATTACTTGGTATTCCTGCTATACTTTCTGGTATACTTACACAACTTGCTCTCTACTCTATTAATTTAAAAATTATGGGTGGAAAAGCAAATTTACCTATAAATTCAAATAATTATAATTTACTAGTGTCATTAAGAAATGTAAAATCTTTAAATATATTAAATAATACAATTTTTATTTCACTAATCATAACAGCAATAATAATCATAATATTCTATTGGTTCTTTGGCACAGAATTTGGTTGTACTATAAGAGCAACAGGGAAAAACCCAGATATGTGTAAAGCACAAGGCATAAATATTAATACAAATAAAATAATTGGTCTTGTTTTATCCAATGGTACTATTGCTTTCTCTGGAGCTTTGTTATCTCAATATCAAGGTTTTGCTGATGTGCAAATGGGTAGAGGCGCTATAGTTATAGGTCTTGCTGCTATAGTAATTGGAGAAGCTTTATTTAAAAGTATATTCAAAAATTTTGGGCTAAAATTATTGGGTGTATCTATAGGTTCAATTATATACTATTTAGTTTTACAACTTGTAATATGGCGTGGTTTAGACCCTACTATGTTAAAGCTTTTCTCAGCAATAATAGTAGCTGTATTTTTATCAATTCCATATATTAAAAATAATATCCATCAAAATTTACAAATAAAACATTCCCACAATAAGCATAATGTGGATATTACAAAAGAGGAAAATTAATATGTTGAAAATAGAAAATATTCATAAAACATTTAACCAGGGTACAATTAATGAAAAAATTGCTTTGGATGGTTTATCACTACATTTACAAAAAGGTTGCTTTGCTTGTGTCATTGGTAGCAATGGTGCTGGAAAATCTTCTTTAATGAATGCAGTCTCAGGTGTATGGAAAGTTGATTCTGGAAAAATACTAATTGATAATATAGATGTTACTAATCTTCCTTGCCACAAAAGAGCTTCTTTTATAGGAAGAGTATTTCAAGACCCTATGGTTGGAACAGCAAGTAATATGTTAATTGAAGAAAATTTGAGCATAGCTAAAAGAAGAGGTCACATTCGAACTTTAAATTGGTATATTACTAAAAAAGAAAGAGACGAGTATTCTTCGCTCTTAAAAAATTTGGACCTAAGTTTAGATACTAGATTAAGAACAAAAGTTCGTCTTCTATCTGGTGGTCAAAGACAAGCACTCACTCTTCTTATGGCTACTTTATCTATGCCAAAACTTCTATTATTGGATGAGCATACAGCTGCTCTTGATCCAAAAACAGCAATAAAAATTATGGAAATTACTACTCGTATAATAAATGATAATCATCTTACTACATTAATGATTACGCATAATATGAAGCAATCACTAGATTATGGTGATAGGCTACTAATGGTAAATGATGGAAAAATTACGCTTGATATTAGTGGTGAAGAGAAAAAGAATCTCACTATGGATACTATTTTATCAAAATTTTATGTAAATGCTTAAATAAATTTATAATAATTTACTTAATACTTGTCCTTGGAGAGGGACAATAAAAACTACTACAAAAATTTAAGGAGACTTTAAATATGGAAAAACTAATTATTCCAAAGGATTACTCATCTAAACTATCACAACTAGAAACTCAAAGGGCAATAAAAAAAATTAAGGACTATTTTCAACAAGAACTTGCTTATGGTTTAAACTTACGAAGAGTGTCTGCACCACTTTTTGTTTTACCAAATACAGGTTTAAATGATAATTTAAATGGATATGAAAGAAGAGTAGAATTTACTGTAAAAGACTTAAATGAAGAAAAGTGCGAAATAGTGCAATCTTTAGCAAAATGGAAAAGATATGCTCTAGGAAAATATGGAATAGAAGTTCATAATGGGCTTTATACAGATATGAATGCTATAAGAAGAGATGAAGAATTAGATAATTTACACTCTGTATATGTAGATCAATGGGATTGGGAAAAAGTAATAAGTAAAGATGATAGGAAAAAAGAATATTTGAGAGAAACAGTAAGAACAATTTATAATGCATTAAAAAATCTAGGTGATTATGTCAATAGATTGTATAGAGATGTAAGAACTGAAATCCCTAATGATATTCATTTTATAACTAGCGAAGAATTATTAAAAAAATATCCAAATCTAAGCCCTAAAGAAAGAGAGAATGCTATCACTAAAGAGTATGGAGCTGTGTTCATAGAAGAAATTGGAGATGATCTATCAAATGGTGTTCCACACGATGGAAGAAGCCCAGACTACGATGATTGGTCATTAAATGGAGATATTATTCTTTGGAGTGATGTTTTAAATAGTGCTTTTGAAATTTCTTCAATGGGTATAAGAGTAGATTCTAAAGCTATGGATTATCAATTGAAAAAAGCATCTTGCGATGACAGAAGAAGTAATATGTATCATCAAGGAGTACTAAATAATACTCTTCCACTTACAATTGGTGGTGGTATAGGTCAATCTAGATTATGTATGTATTTTCTTAAAAAAGCACATATTGGTGAAGTTCAAGCAAGTGTATGGCCAAAAGAAATGATTGATGAATGTGTTAAGCATGATATATATTTATTATAATAAAAAAATTAATATCAAATAAAAAACATTGTAAAATTTTACAATGTTTTTTTATTAGGAGTTATGTTTTTTCCTTTAATATAAAGGTTCTATAAAATATGCATATAAGTCATAATTCTTATATGAGAAAGCTTTAATTTCTTTTAATGGTTTTCCATTGCATAATTCATTATCGTACCAACCATAAAATATTTTGCCCATTCCTTTGGGATGTGGTAAAACAAATGCTTTTTTTCCATCATACTCATAAACAAATTCATTTGATAATAGTATGTCATTTGAAGCTGTATTATCTTTATCGTATATACTATTATTTATATGGTATCTTATATAATACACTTCATTATTTGAATTGATATTTTTATCGGGAGTTCTATAATACTCTTCCTTAGAAATAGCAGTGCTACTTCCATTCTCTCCTATATCTCCTACACTATCTCCTTTAAGTATTTCTATTCCAGGCATAAAGATAGTTTCAGATGCATAATTTTTACTAATATAAAATATAATTAAAAAAATTGATATAAAAAATATAATAATACTTTTATTATATTTAATTGTCATATTAATTTTTTTCATATATTGTATATTACAAATAAATTGTATTTTTTTTGTGTCTTAATAGTAAAAAATGTATGTATTATACTTTGTACTCTTTATTTGTTGGAACATTCTCTACCCTTGATGATTTACGATTTTGTATTTTAATTTCTCCAGCTCTTATAAGTACTTGCTTAGTAAGTACTGGGGCTATAAGCTCAGATATTAATACAGAAAACAATACTATATTGCTAATTAGTACTCCTCCTTTTAAAAAAGAAGCACTTTGTGCCATACCAAGTGCTACTCCAGCCTGTGGCAAGAGAGTTAGTCCTAGATTATCACTTATTTGTTTTGAACAATTAGTTATTTTACAAGTAAGAAAAGATCCATAGTATTTTCCTATAGCTCGTGAAATAAAATACATTAATCCAACAAAAAATACTATAGAATTTTGAAATACATTTAAATCAAGTTCTGCACCAGATAGTACAAAAAATAAAATAAATATAGGTGCTGACCACCCATCAATTCTTTCCATTATATCAAGTGAAAAATCACACATATTGCAAAAAACAGTACCAGCAACCATACACACAAGAAGTAATGAAAATGATACATTTAAATCAAAAATATTAAATGACATATTTGCTATACCTACCATCATCATTACTAATGATATAGAAATAGAAACTCTTTTTGATCCTGAGTGAAATAATTTTTCTATATATGTAAGTATAATACCAACTATGGCACCAAGTGCTATAGAAAAAAATATTTCTACAATTGGTTCTACAAATATACTTAAAAAATTTAATGTACCAGATTCTATAGTTTTTGCTATTCCAAAAGAAAGTGAGAATAATACCAATCCGACTGCATCATCTATAGCTACAACTAATAGCAATAATTTTGTGAGTGGACCATCTGCTTTGTATTGTTTTACAACAAGCAATGTAGCTGCAGGAGCTGTAGCTGAAGCTATCGCTCCTAAAACTATTGCACTCTCTAAAGAAAGAAATTCATTATTGAAATAGCTTAAACAAATTAATACTATATCAACAAGAATTGTTGTCCCTACTGCCTGCCCTATGCCAACAACTACAGCTTTCTTTCCCATATTTTTTACTTCAGATAAACGAAATTCATTGCCTATTGTAAATGCTATAAAACCGAGTGCTAAATTAGATAGAATAGAAAAGTCTTTCACTTCTTTCAAAGTATTAAAACCTATTCCTATTATATTTAATCTTCCAATAAAAAAAGGCCCTAACAATAAACCAGCCACAAGATAACTTGTGACAGCTGGTAAACCTACTTTTTTTGCTATTCTAGACATTAGTAAGCCTGCAATCATTGCTACAGACAATATTATTAAATTATTCATAAGTTAAAATTTCTCCAAGAATTTTTTTGAATTAAATATACTACTCACCAAGGTATGATTTCTTAATTTCTGGATCATTAAGTAATTGTTTTGGGTCTCCCTCCATTACAATGTTACCTGTTTCTAGAACATATGCTTTTGATGCAATATTTAATGCTTTTTTAGCATTTTGTTCTACTAAGAGTATGGTAACACCTTGTTTATTTATTTCTTCTATTATTTCAAAAATTTTATTTACATAAATTGGTGATAATCCCATAGATGGTTCATCCATAAGCATTACATCTGGCTTTGACATAAGTGCTCTACCCATTGCAAGCATTTGCTGTTCTCCACCAGATAAAGTACCTGCCATTTGATTTTTTCTCTCTTGTAATCTTGGAAAAAGCCTAAATACAAATTCTAAAGATTCCTCTTTTTCTTTTTTGTCTTTTCTTGTAAAAGCTCCCATCATCAAATTTTGAAAAACAGACAAGTGGTAAAATACTCTTCTTCCCTCTGGCACATGAGCCATTCCCATAGATACTATTTTATGACCTGGAATTTTTTCTATCTCTTTTCCATTATATATTATTTTCCCACTTTTTAATGGAACTAAACCTGTTATTGTATGTAAAATTGTGGTTTTTCCAGCGCCATTCGCTCCAATCAAAGAAACTATATCACCTCTTTCCACTTTAAATGATACATCTTTGATTGCATGTATAACTCCATAAAATACATTTAATTTATCAACTTCCAAAATAGTCATATTAATCTCCAAGATAAGCTTTTATTACTTCTTCATCATTCAATACTTCGTTCGTGTCGCCCTCTTTCAATACTTCTCCAAAATTTAATACAGTTAATTTCTCACATATTCCAGATACAAGCTTCATATCATGCTCTATCAAAAGAATAGTCATATTAAATTTATCACGAACAAAAGATATAGTATCCATCAATTCTTTTGTTTCATTTGAATTCATTCCAGCAGCAGGTTCATCTAAGAGTAATAATGTTGGTTTTGTAGATAATGCTCTAGCAATTTCTAATTTTCTTTGTTTACCATATGGTAAATTTGAAGCTTTTAAAGATGCATCTTTTTCTAATGAAAACATTTTTAATAATTCATATGCCTCATTTGTCATCTTTTTTTCATAATCAAAATATTTTGGTAGTCTAAATATTCCTGTAAATGTAGAATATTTATATGATTCATGCAAGGCTGTTTTTACATTATCTAAAACAGACATATTTGAAAAAAGTCTTATATTTTGAAATGTTCTTGCTATTCCTAATTTATTTATTTCTATACAGCTTTTTCCTACTAGCTTCGTATTTTCTAATAAAATTTTTCCTGAGTCTGGCTTATATACTCCAGTTAGTAAATTAAATATTGTTGTTTTTCCTGCGCCATTTGGTCCTATGAGTCCATAAAGCTCTTTTTCTTTTATTTTTATAGAAAAATTATTGACTGCTTTTAATCCACCAAAGGAGATAGAAATATTTTGTACTGATAGTATTGTTCTATTTTCCATTCTACTTCTCCTTTTTATGCGTAAATAGCATAATTACAATTAAAACTACCGCATATATTAGCATCCTATAATTTGATAAGCTGCGTAATAGTTCTGGTATTAATGTCAAAATACAAGCAGCTATAATAGACCCTCGCACATTTCCCATTCCACCAAGCACTACAAAGACTAAAATAGTAATTGACATATTGTATCCAAAATTCTTTGGAAGAGCTTGCAAGGTTGATAAATTGTGTGCATACAAAACACCTGCCATACCAGATAAGCCAGCTGACAAAGTAAATGCAATCATTTTATATTTTGTAACATCAAGACCTATTGATTCTGCTGCAATTCTATTGTCTCTAATTGCCATAATAGATCTTCCTGTTCGTGAATTGATTAAATTCAAAACTATAAAAATTGTAATAAGTAGAAGTATTACACCTATTGTAAAAGTTGAATACTTAGGCGATGCTGTGATTCCTTGTGCACCTTTTATGATTACAAAACCATTATCACTTAAATTGAGTGAAGTAGTATCTTGCAAAGAAATATGTACACCTTTTTCATCAAAACCTAAGTAAATAGCATTAATTACATTTTTTATTATTTCACCAAAAGCAAGTGTTACTATTGCAAGGTAGTCCCCTCTTAATCTTAAAACTGGTATTCCTATAATAAAACCAAAAAAAGCTGCAACCAAGGCGCCAATTATTATTGCTATAATGAAAATCCAAATTGTTTGGACTCCCATTTCTTTCATAAATTTTGTAAAAATAGCTGATGAGAATGCACCTATACACATAAAACCTGCATGCCCCAATGATAATTCCCCAGAAATACCTACTACAAGATTTAGTGATATTGCCAAAATACTATATGTGCATAAAGGAACTAAAAGTCCTTTCATTAGTGATGTAATACTATTTGTAAAAATAAGTCTCTCAATAATAATATATGCCAAAACAACTATTGCATAAGTTGAAATATTATATAAGAAGCTTTTATTATTTGTTTTTATATTGAATTTACTTAATAATTTTGATCCCATTATTTCTCCTTACACTTTCTCATTTTGGTTTTTACCAAGAATACCTGTAGGTTTTACCAATAGCACTATTATAAGAAGAGAAAATACTATTGCATCTGATAATTGAGATGAAATATAAGCTTTAGATAAATTTTCTAAAATACCAAGCACTAATCCACCTATAAAAGCTCCAGGAATTGAACCTATCCCACCTATTACAGCTGCTACAAATGCTTTTATTCCAGGCATTGCTCCTGTTGTAGGTGTAAGTGAAGGGTAAGCTGAACAAAGTAAAGCTCCTGCAATGGCTGCAAGAAATGAACCAATTGCAAAAGTAATAGAAATAGTTTTATTTACATTTATACCCATAAGAGTTGCTGCCGATTTGTCTTCAGATACAGCAATCATAGCTTGACCATTTTTTGTTTTATTAATAAATAAAGTCAATATAACCATTATTATAATACAGATTAATATAGTAATAATACTTTCTGCAGAAATAATAAGTTTTCCATCAAATAATGACAATGGTTTTAATGCAATAACAGAAGTGAATGCTTTTGTATTTGCTCCAAAAATTAGTAATGCAAGATTTTGTAGCAAATATGATACTCCTATTGCTGTAATTAATACAGAAAGTGGTGTAGCATTTCTTAAAGGCTTGTATGCTACTTTCTCTATTACCATACCTAAAATAGTACAAAAAATTCCAGATAAAATAATAGCTAAAAAAGTATTGATACCTAATTGATTCATAAAAATAAAAATCATATAAGCACCAACCATTATTATATCTCCATGTGCAAAATTAAGCATTTTGGCTATACCATAAACCATGGTATAGCCAAGTGCTATAATTGCATATATTGATCCTAAAGATAATCCGGATAAAAAATATGATAAAAAACTCATTGTAATTGATATTCTCCATTAACAATCTTTACTGCTTTTGGTTCCTTGTTTGGTTCACCATTTTTAGCCCACTTCATTTGATTTCCTGTGAGTCCATCAACAGTAACTTGTGTCATAGCATTTTTAAGTGCATCGCATAATACAGAATGAGATTCGCTTGCTTTAGCTCCTGATTGCTCTAATGCTTTCTTTACTATATATACAGCATCGTATGCATCTGCTGCAAATTGATTTGGAACTTCGCCATATTTTTGTTTGTATTCATTTACAAAATTTTGTGTTAGAGAATCTTTAGCATCTGCTGAGAATGGAGTTAAAAGCATTACGCCCTCTGCTAAAGCTTTGTCAAAATTTTCAAGAGTTAAAATTCCATCCATTCCATCACAAGAGAAGAATGTTGGCTTGAATTGCATTTGATCTGCTTGTTTTAATACAAGTGCTGCTTCATTGTAGTAGAATGGTAAAAATACTAGTTCTACATTTGCATCTTGAAGTTTCTTTAATTGAGTTGTGAAATCTGTTTTTGAATCTGCTGTAAATTTTTCTTCTGCAACTACATTAAGTCCTACACTTTTTGCTTCTTGTACAAAAGTCTCTCTTATACCAGATGAATAAACATCTGAAGAGTCATATATAACACCTACATTTGTAGCTAACTTATTGTTTGAAATATATTGAGCTGATGCTTTACCTTGATCTGGGTCAGAAAAACATACTCTAAATACATTATCATTAGTAGCACAATCTACTGCTGAACCAGATGGTGTAATTTGAAACATATTATCATTAAATGATTCTGCTGCAACAGCTATACAAGGTGCTGAAGTTGTAGTTCCTACTAATACTTGCATCCCCCAGTCTTTAAGTGAATTGTAAGCATTAACAGATTTTTCTGCATCGTGCTCATCATCTTGGAAATTCATTTCTACTAGAGAACCATTAATTCCACCTTTAGCATTAACTTCATTAACAGCTATCTCCATACCATTTTTTACTGCTTGACCATATACAGCAGCTCCACCAGTTGTAGGTCCAATACCACCAAATTTATATACACTTTTTACTTCTTCCATAGTTGTTTCTACATTAGCGCTTTCACTCGCTACAGCACTAGTTTCTTTTACTGTAGCATTATTTGAACATGCTACTAATGCAAATGTCATCATAGCACATGCACAAACTAATAAATTCTTTTTCATAATATCTCCTCCAAAAAAATAATGTGCTTAATATACAAGAAAAAAAAAAGCTTGTCAAGCTTTTTTATAACATATTTTTAGGGGTGTTATATTTGTTATAACCAAAAGTTATAGAGTTTAGTTGTACTTAATTCTTCTTTCCTGTCGCTAAATCTATAATTTTATCTATTACTTCATCTATAGTCATATCACTTGAATCAATATAAATAGCATCCTTTGCTAGTGTTAATGGCGATATCTCTCTATTCATATCTCTATAATCTCTTTCTTCCAATTCTTTTTTTGTTTCTTCTAAAGTAAGTAGTAATCCTTTTTTAATAAACTCTTTGTATCTTCTTTTTGCTCTAACATCAAGTGAAGCACTCAAATATATTTTCAAATTTGCATTCGGTAATACTGTTGTAGTTATATCTCTTCCATCCATTACTATAGGTTTTTTTGAAGCTATTTCCCTTTGCATCTCAGTGAGTTTACTTCTTACACTAGAAAATACAGAGCACTCAGAAGCAGCTTGCCCCACTTCGGGCGTTCTAATAAGAGAAGAAACATCCTCATTATTCAAAAAGATTAATTGTTTATCATTATCATATTTAATATCTACATTTATTTTATTTATTACTTTTTTTATTTCTAATTCATTTGATGGATCAATTTTTTCTCTTAATAAAAATAATGCTACAGCCCTATACATAGCTCCTGTATCTACATATATAAACCCAAGCTCTTTTGCTATAACTTTTGCTACACTAGATTTTCCAGCACCAGATGGCCCATCAATTGCAATACTATATGCCATTTTTTCCTCCTTTTATATTCTTTCTATGTCTATGATACCTTGTATTGTTTTCAATTTCTCTATTATTTTATATAAAGCATCCTTACCAGAAACAGAAAAACCAATTTGAATAGTTGCTTTTTCATTTTTACCTGTTCTTGATTCTAGAGTGTTTATATCAATATTTAATTCTGTAAGCATTCTAGAAATATCTACTATAAGACCTTTCCTGTTATTTGTGAATATATTCAATAGTATATCAAAATTTTGTGTAATACTACTCTCATCTACCCAATTTGCTTCTATTAATCTTTTTCTTTCTACATCTGGCAAAGTCATAAGATTGGGGCAATCTGTTCTATGAATTGTGATTCCCCTTCCTCTCGTAACAAATCCCACTATTTCATCACCTGGCATAGGAGAGCAACATTTTGCAAATCTAAATTCTAAATCATCCATACCTTTTATTTCTACACTTTGAGATTTGTTTTTGTCGCTATCTTGCGTAAGTTTATCTTTCTTTTGTTTACTTTGAGATTCTTTTTTTCTTAAATCTTTCAATTGAAGATCTAAAATACTCTGTTTTATATCTTCATCTGTTTGTGGTTTTGCATTGTCTTTAACATATTCATCATAAAGTTTTGCTATTACTTGACTTTCCTTAATACCACCATGCCCAACCATAGCATACAAATCATCAACATCTTTACATGTTAATTTCCTTAATGCACTTTCGATATATTCATTTTTAAATAGATCTTCTTTTTTTAATCCTTTTTGTCTTAAATATACATCTATTTGTTCTTTCCCTCTTGCTATGTTCTCATCTCTTCTCTCTGTTTTGAACCAATGGTTGATTTTGGATTTTGTAGCAGATGATTTACAAATATTTAACCAGTCTCTGCTTGGTCCATTAGAATTACCAGATGTAAGTATAGATATTACATCGCCATTTTTGATTTTATAATCTATAGGTACCAAAACAGAATTCACTTTAGCACCTACCATTTTGTTGCCAACAGCAGAGTGCACAGCATATGCAAAATCTATAGGGCAAGATCCCTCTGGTAATGTAATAACATCGCCTTGTGGTGTTAGAGCATATATTTTTTCTTTAAAAACATCTAAGTCGGATTTTACAAATGATAAAAATTCTTTAGATGAATCAGTGTCTTTATTTATTTCTAATATTTCTTTTAACCAATTCATTTTGTTGACTTCACTTGAATCAGCTTTTTCACTCGAATTTCTCTCTTTATATGACCAATGTGCAGCTATACCATACTCAGCTACTCTATGCATTTCATAAGTTCTTATTTGAATCTCAAAAGGTATTCCATCTTTACCTATAACTGTTGTATGAAGAGATTGATAATTGTTTTGCTTTGGGACTGCAATATAATCTTTAAATCTTCCTGGTATAGGTCTATAGTATTCATGTATTATGCCAAGGACTGCATAACAATCTTTTACATCGTTTACAAGAATTCTTACAGCAAATAAATCATATATTTGGTCTATAGTCTTACTCTTATTATGCATCTTTTTATATATAGAAAAAAGATTTTTTACTCTTCCATATACTTCTATTTTTAAATTCTCTTTTTCTAATCTTTCTTTTAATTCTTTAATTATATTATCTATAAAAAGTTGTCTTGCTTCTTTTCTTGATTCTATTTGCTCTACTAGTGCATAATACTCTTTAGGCTCTAAATAGCGTAAGCACAAATCATCCATAATAGTTTTGATTCTGCTAATTCCTAATCTATTTGCTATTGGAGAATATATTTCTAAAGACTCTGTGGCTTTTTCAAATTGTTTTTCTTCTGTTTGATATTCTAATGTTCTTAAATTATGTAATCTGTCTGCAAGTTTAATTATTATTACTCTTACATCTTTTGCCATAGATAAAAACATTTTTCGCAAATTCTCTGCTTGCATTTCAACTTTGTCTGTATCTAAGCTAATTTTTGTAAGCTTGGTTACTCCATCTACTAATAACCTTACTTCCTTATCAAAATCTTTTTCAACATCATCTAAAGTATACTCAGTATCTTCTACACAATCATGTAAAAGTCCTGCTACTATAGTTTTTACATCCATTTTCAAATTTGTGAGTATTATAGCAACACAAATTGGGTGAATAATATACTCTTCGCCTGAACGCCTCTTTTGACCCTTATGCTTTATTTCAGCTATATTATACGCTTTTTTAATTAATTCAATATCTTTTTCTACCAAATACACAGAGGCATTATTATATAAGACATTCAATAAATCATCTTTATTTGAAAAAGATGGTGGATTAAATATTTCGTTTTCTTTTTTATCAATGATATTATCCATTTAAATATCCTTTATAATCATTTATCAAATCAAAACATTTTTGTTTAGTTAATTCATATAATCTTTTATAAAAATCTATCTCTTCTGCTTTTATGTCATTGTACCGGTAAGAATACTTTTTTGCATTTTTTTCTCTTTCTATTTTAAAACTATCTATATCTGCACTTAGTAAGCTTTGACGCCTAATAGATAATTTTTTTTGTATAATATGTACAATATCATCTAGTTTTTTATCGTATACATCAAAAACATTTTTATAAAATCTTTTTGTTATTGTGTCATCTAAACTATGTTCATAAGAAAAAAGTGCAATCTCTAAATCATTTAATGATTTTTCTATTTCTTCATAATTGTATAAAGTATAATCTATTTCGCTATATGAAGCCATTTCTACTTTTATTTTTTTTATGTAATAGGGATTAACTTTATTATTATTTATATCACTTCTGCTAATATTCCACAATACTAAATTAATTATTATTGATAAAAAAATTAAAATAAAAATAAAACAACACAAAAAAATGAAGAACTTTTTATTTTTTTCTATTATATTTTTTATTGTTTGTTTCATTATAAATATTTTTTCAAATACATACCTGTGTATGAATTTTTGTTTTTAGATACTTCTTCTGGTGTTCCAAAAGCAATTACTTCTCCACCATCATCTCCTGATTCTGGACCCATATCTATTATATAATCCGCATTTTTTATTACATCTAAATTGTGTTCAATCACAACTACAGTATTACCTTGCTCTGTAAGCCTTTGCAAAATATCAATTAGTTTATGTACATCATAAAAGTGAAGTCCTGTTGTAGGTTCATCTAATAAATAAATAGTTTTGCCAGTTGACCTTTTCGATAATTCTGTAGCCAATTTTATTCTTTGTGCCTCTCCACCAGATAGTTCTGTTGATGGTTGCCCTAGTTTAATATAAGTTAGACCTACATCATATAAAGTTTGTAACTTCCTTTTTATTTGTGGAATATTCTCAAAAAATAATAAAGCTTCTTCAACTGTCATCTCTAGTACATCAAATATGTTTTTCCCTTTATAATGTACTTCCAATGTTTCTTTATTGTATCTCTTTCCATGGCAAGAATCACAATTCACATATACATCTGGCAAAAAATGCATTTCTATTTTTATTATACCATCACCCTCACAAGTTTCACATCTTCCACCTTTTAAATTAAAAGAGAATCTTCCTTTATTATATCCTCTTTCTTTTGCATCTAAAGTGTTTGCAAATAGTTCTCTTATAAGATCATATACTCCAGTATATGTAGCTGGATTAGACCTAGGGCTTCTGCCAATGGGTGATTGATCTATATTTATTACTTTATCTAATTTTTTTACTCCTATTATTTCACTACATTTTCCAGATATTGTTTTTGCATGATTAAGCTCTTTTGCTAAAGTTTTATATAATATTTCATTTATTAATGAAGATTTGCCTGATCCAGATACTCCTGTTACACAAGTAAAAACTGATAATGGAATTTTTACATTTATATTTTTTAAATTATTTTCTTTTGCACCTTTAATTTCTAAATAGTCTTTTGGTGTTCTTCGTGTTTTTGGTATAGGAATTACTAATTCTTTTGATAAATATTTTCCTGTAATTGATCTTTTTGATTTTATTATTTCATCAAAAGTTCCCTCTCCTACTACTTCTCCACCGTGTGAGCCTGCATAGGGACCTATATCTACTATATAATCTGCATTACGCATAGTGTCCTCATCATGCTCTACTACTATTACTGTATTCCCTAAAGATTTTAATTGTTTTAATGTATTTATTAATTTATCATTGTCTCTTTGGTGTAAACCAATAGATGGCTCATCCAAAATATAACATACTCCACAAAGCCCAGTACCTATTTGAGTAGCAAGTCTTATTCTTTGTGCCTCTCCTCCAGAAAGAGTTTGAGCACTTCTTGATAATGATAAATAATCTAAACCTACATCTAATAAAAATTTTGTTCTTTTTTGAATTTCTTTTATTACTAAATTTGAAATTTTTAATTCTGTATCTGTTAATTTTAAATTGCTTATCCATTTATTGAAATTCTCTATGGACATTTCACTCACATCTTGAATATTTTTATTGTTTATTGTAACAGCAAGTGAAGATTGTTTTAATCTTCCTCCATTACACACTTCGCAAGTAGAAATATTCATATACTCTTTATACTCTTGCCTCATTATTTCTGATTGAGTTTCTCTATATCTTTTTTGTAAATTATCTAAAACACCCTCAAATTGTACATCAAATGATGTAGCATTTGAATAATATGATTTAAAATTTACTTTTACTATTTCATTAGTTCCATACATAATAATATCTTTTATTTTTTTAGATAATTGTTTATATGGTACATCAAGTGAAAATTTGTATTTTTTTGATAAAGCTTTCATTAGAGCTAACACATATGAATTTTCTTTTACTATATTTCTATATCCCATAATATCTATAGCACCCTCAGCTATTGATTTCTCTTCATTTGGTACTATAAGTGAAATATCAAATTTTTCTTTATATCCTAAACCAAAGCACTCAGGGCAAGCACCAAAGGGATTATTAAACGAAAATGATCTTGGTTCAATTTCTTCTATACTAATATCACAATCAGGACAAGAAAAATTTTGAGAAAAATTCATTGGTTTGCTATCTGCTATATCCACTTGTAATTTGCCATTTGAAAGAGACATTACTGTTTCTATAGAATCTGTTAATCTTTTTTCTATACCCTCTTTGATTATTAATCTATCTACTACTATTTCTATATCATGCTTAATATTTTTATCCAACTCTATTTCTTCAGAAAGGTCATACATATTGCCATCTACTCTTATGCGAACAAAACCAGATTTTCTTGCAGATTCTATTACTTTTTCATGGCGACCTTTTTTCCCTCTAACTATAAGTGCTAATAAAGAAATTTTAGTTCCCTCTTTTAATTTCATTATTTGTTCTACAATCTCATCTATTGATTGTTTTTTTACTTCCTTATGACAATTTGGACAATGGGGTTTACCAATTCTTGCAAATAGTAATCTTAAATAATCATAAATTTCTGTTACAGTGCCTACTGTTGAACGAGGATTCCTATTGGTAGATTTTTGATCAATAGAAATAGCAGGTGATAAACCCTCTATTGATTCAACATCTGGTTTTTCCATTTGACCTAAGAATTGCCTTGCATATGAAGACAAAGATTCCATATATCTTCTTTGTCCCTCTGCATATATTGTATCAAAAGCTAAACTAGATTTGCCTGAGCCAGAAAGCCCTGTCAAAACAACCAATTCATTTCTCGGTATATCAAGCGATATAGATTTTAAATTATGTACTTTTGCATTACGAATTTTAATATATTCTTTTTTTTCATTTGTCATAATAATTATTCTTTCCTATTTTATATAATCTATTTTTTTTAATGTTAATCCTAAAGCTGGTGCTGTAGGCCCTGCATATTTTCTATCTTTATATAAAAGTATTTTTTGTATATCAATAGGTTCCCACATATTCATTCCAACTCTTAAAAGAGAGCCAGTAATTATTCTAACCATATGATATAAAAAGCCATCGCCTATATATTCTATTTC
>JAUNSV010000002.1 GCA_030539055.1 Eubacteriales bacterium
GAGGAGAAAAAATGTCTTTAGTAATATATATTAATAAAATACTTAACAATAAAAACGAAAATAACAATAAATTTTGAATCATTTATTCCCCTCCAACATATGCATTTCTTATGTTATATTTTGTCATTAAAAAATTATCTTTCTTCCCTAAAATATGCACTACCTAGTGATCCTGGTGGTTGCGATTCTTTTTTCTTTCGCATTGATACCATTAATAATACAAATATAGTAACTAAATATGGTGCCATTTTAAATATTTCTTGCGAAGATCTTGTTAATCCTGGTATATAAAAATATGCCCAATATAGCATGCCAAAAAGGTACGCACCCCAAATTGTTCGAACAGTTCTCCATGTAGCAAATATTACTAAAGCTACTGCTAGCCAGCCTAGTGCTTCTATAGTTCCTTGGTTTTCCCATGTGCCTTTAATATATACCATAATATAATATATACCACCAAGACCAGATATTCCAGCTCCTATACAAGTGGCCAAGTACTTATATAATGTAACATTAATACCTGTTGCATCTGCTGTTGCTGTATTCTCTCCTACAGCTCTTAAAGATAATCCCATTCTAGTTTTATTTAAATATAACAAAATTAATATTGCTAAAATAATAGCTACATATGTCAAAAATCCATAAGAAAAAAATAGTGTGCCTAATTTAAAACTTCCTGTTACACTATCCAAAGCCTCTACCATTTTGTTTGAATACAATCTAAATATTCTTGATGTATTATTTACAGACACCTGCCCTACACCTCCAGCAAGTTTATTTAAACTACCACCAAAAAAATTGCCTATTCCAGATCCTAAAATTGTGAGTGTAAGACCTGTAACATTTTGATTTGCTCTTAGTGTTATTGTTAAAAAGCTAAAAAGTAAGCCACCTAAAGCACTTGCCAAAAATGTACTACCAAGGCATATTATTACACACAAAAAATCATTAGCTTGTATACCTAAATTTGCACAATATACATTTTCGTACATAAATGTAGATGCTAAACCAGCTATAGCTCCCATATACATAATACCAGGAACTCCCAAATTTAAATTACCTGACTTTTCTGTTACTATTTCTCCTATTGCTCCAAGCATTATAACTGTACCAAATATTATTGCCGAATGGAGTAAGGTTGAAAATGATGAAATAAAACCAAACATATTATTTACCTCCATCCTTTTTTATTTTTTTGAAACTTACTTGATAATTTATAAAAAATTCACTTCCCAAAATAAATAATAATATTATACCTGTAATTATTTTTGATACATATTCATTAAGCCCAAACTCAGATGCAATTTGTACAGAACCTTTATCTAAGAATGCAAGTAATAAAGATATTATTATCATAATGAAAGGATTCATTTTAGCGAGCCATGCAACTATGATTGCTGTAAATCCTCTTCCGTTTGCTGTGTCTGTAGAAATAGTATGTGATACACTTGATACAGCTAAAAATCCAGCTAAGCCACACAATGCACCAGATAAAGCCATAGTCCTAATATATACTTTATCTACTCTTATGCCAGCGTATCGTGCTGTGTTCTCAGAATCTCCCACTACAGCTATTTCAAATCCGTGCTTTGTATATTTTAAATATATATATACAAATATAGCTAAAAATATTGTAATTAGTAAAAGGATTCCATAATCTTTGTTGTATCCCTTAGATAATAAATTGCCTATCCAACCTACATATTTATTTGCACCAGTGGCATTTATAGTTCCTACAGAGTTTGAGCCTGGAGGGTTCTCCCACAAAGATACACAAAATGATGTGCATTGAATTGCTATATAATTCATCATAAGAGTGAACAATGTTTCATTTGTATTCCATTTTGCTTTAAAAAATCCTGGTATTAACCCCCATATAGCACCCATAGCCAAAGACCCTATAATCATACATATCATTAATATTATAGGATTCATTCTGCCAGAAAAAGTAATCATAAAGTATGCTGCACTAATTGCTCCAACTAGCATTTGACCCTCTGCTCCTATATTCCAAAACCTCATTTTGAATGCTGGAGCTAAACCAATAGCTATACAAGTTAACATAGACATATCTCTTAATGTTACCCACATACGCTTATTTGTACCAAAAGCACCATTAAACATTGATATATAAACTTTTATTGGATTCAAGTTTACTATCAAAAATATTACAATTGCACATATGATTAAAGCAACAACTATAGCAATAAGGCGGATTAGCATTGCTTTTGATTTACTAATGCCTTCTCTTTTTGATATTTGCATTACTTACCACCTCCTACCTTAGTCATTAACAAACCTACTTCTTCTTTTGTGATACTTTTTGCATCTACAATTCCAGACACTTCTCCACCACACAGTACCAAGATTCTATCACATAACTCAAGAAGCACATCTAAGTCCTCTCCTACATATATTACTGCTACTCCTTTCATTTTTTGAGCTGTAAGTAAATTATAAATTGTATAAGAAGTATTTATATCAAGTCCTCTTACAGCATACGCTGTCATTAATACTCTAGGATTAAACTCTATTTCTCTTCCAACCAAAACTTTTTGTACATTTCCACCAGAAAGTCTTCTTATTGGAGTTTTATCTATGTCGGGAGTTACTACTTCCAAATCGTTTACTATTTTTGTAGCTATTTTTTTTGGTTCATTAAAATCTACCATTGGACTTTTCCCTTTATTGTAGCTTCTAAGCATAATATTTTGTGTGATATTCATGCTTCCTACAAGCCCCATACCAAATCTGTCCTCTGGTACAAATGATAATAAAATACCTTGATTTAAAATTTCTAAAGGGTCTAAACCTACCAAATTTATCTCTTTTTCATCAACTGGTATATAAGAAATTTTACTTCCATCTTCAAGATGTTGTAATCCTGCTATTGATTCTAAAAGTTCTTTTTGTCCGCTTCCCGCTATTCCAGCTATTCCAAGTATCTCACCACCATTAGCACTAAAAGTTACACCTGATAACATCTTAACGCCCTCTGCGTTTTTTACTGTTAGATGTTCAACTTTTATTCTTTCTACTTTATTCTCACTTGTTGGTCTATCAATATTTAGTGAAACAGCTTTTCCCACCATCATATCTGTTAAACTTTGTTGGCTTGCTTTTTTTGTTTCCATATCGCCAATGTATTCGCCTTTTCTTAGTATGGCAACTCTGTCCGATACTTCCAATACTTCATTCAACTTGTGTGTAATAATTATGATAGCTTTGTTGTCCTGTTTCATATTCTTCATTATAGCAAAAAGTTTGCTTGTTTCTTGTGGTGTTAAAACTGCTGTTGGCTCATCAAGTATAAGTATATCTGCACCTCTATACAATACTTTTACTATTTCAACTGTTTGCTTTTCAGAAATACTCATATCATATATTTTTTTATTTGGATCTATATCAAAACCATACTTGCTTGCAATTTCTTTTACATCCTTATTAACTTTTTGCATATTGAGCTTGCCTTTATCGCCCTCTAGCCCAAGAATAATATTCTCTGCTGCACTAAAAATATCAACTAATTTAAAATGTTGATGAATCATTCCTATTTTTAAATTTATAGCATCCTTTGGTGAATGAATTTCTACTTCCTTGCCATCAACAAAAATTTGTCCCTCATCTGGTCTATATATACCAGAAACCATATTCATTAATGTAGTTTTACCACTTCCATTTTCACCAAGGAGAGCTACTATTTCACCATTTGATAAAGAAAAGCTGATATTAGAATTTGCTACAACCGAACCAAATCTTTTAGTAATATTTTTTACCTCTATAGCAATACTCATATAATCCTCTCAATTCTAAAAAAAGCTACATATTGAATACACTATGCAACTTTTTAAATAATAAATTTTAATATAACTTTATCATTAATTCAATTCTTTTATTCCATCTATTCTTAAGCTAAAAGATGGAGCAGATTGAAAATATGATTCGTGATAATAACCATCAATAATTGCTTCATCTGCATCATTAGTGAAATCGCCATTAGTATCAGATGCAAAAGCATTTTTTACTTCGGCTCCTCCAACTGTAAAAGTTTTTGTATCAAATACATGCTTTGTACCTGCTTTGATATCTGCTACTGCTTGATCTACAGCTTCTTTTGTACCAGCTGCACAAGATGAACCAAGTTCTGTAATCATAACAGAATTTGTTTCATATCCCTCTGCCCAGTTTTGTGCAAATTCTTGATTATTCATAACTGAACCAATAGCATATTCATAAAATACTTCCCAATTGTTTGTTGGAGATGTTAATGCAGCATCTGGAGCAGCTTTCAACATATCTACATTGTATCCTACACAATAAACTGTTTGTCCTGCTTTTAATCTTTCTTCACAAGCAGAAGGTGCTCCTGTAGAATCTGCGTGTTGTCCTATAATTACACAGCCTCTATCCATAAGTGCTACAGCTGCTTCTGATTCTGCTGTAATATTGAACCAAGAATTTGTATATTGAACATCCATTGCTACATTTTGTACTATAGAACGAATGCCTAAGAAAAATGCTGTGTAACCAGATACAACTTCTGCATATGGGTACGCACCAACATAACCTATTTTGATATTTCCATCTGTATCATAATTCTTCTCAGTCAATTTTTGAGCATCTACTAATTCTTTCAATTTTAAACCAGCTACTATTCCACCTACATATCTTGCTTCATATATTTTTGTAAAAACATTGTGGAAATTTTTAAGCCCACTCTTTTTTGCTGTATCGCCTGTCATAGATACGAATTGAACATTTGGGTTTTCTGATGCTGCTTGCTCTGCGTAACTTTGATGACCATAAGAATTAGTTACTACAAGATTACATCCTTGCTCTACTAAGTCTATACAAGCATCATAACAAGCTTCTGTTTCTCCTATAGAATATTTCCAAATTACATTTGTTTTTTCATCTAAGCCTAAAGCTTTAATTGCATTTTGTATTCCATTGATATGAGAATATGTATATCCCTCGTTTTCATCGCCTACTAAAATAACACCTACCTTAACATTTTTTCCTACAATTGTAGGTTGAGTTGTAGTTTCTTCGATTACTTGTGTTTCTGCCACTGTAGTTTCTGGTGCTTTTGTTGTTTCATTTTGAGTTCCAGTACCACAAGCTACTAATGACATAACCATAATTGTGCTTAAAACTAAAGCCAAAATCTTTTTCATATTTTTCCTCCGTGGATTTTTTTTAATATATGTATATTTTACCATAAATTTAATTTTATGCAATAGTAAAAACAATTTAATTTCCACACTCAATTGATATACTTGTAAATTTATTTAGCACATCTTCAATACTTAAATCCTCTTTTTCTTTATTCTCTTTGTCTATTACTACCTTTCCCTCGTGAAGCATTACAAGCCTATTCCCATAATCCACAGCATATCTCAAGTTATGTGTTACCATAAGTGCTGTTAAGTTGTTCTCTTGAATTATTTTTTTTGTTAAATCCATTACCAAGTCTGCACTGTGTGGGTCAAGTGCTGCTGTGTGTTCATCCAAAATCAAAAACTTAATTGGTGTCATTGTTGCCATAAGTACAGATAAAGCTTGTCTTTGACCACCAGAGAGTTTACTGACCATATTATCGCACTTATCTTCAAGCCCTAACCCTAGAGTTTTTAATTTATCTCTATATCTGTCTCTTTTTTCATTATTTATGCATTTTGTTAAATCAAAAGCTTTGTTTTTATTTTCTGCAAGAGCCATATTTTCTATTATATTCATACTTCCACAAGTACCCTTCGATGGATTTTGATGCACTCTGCCTATATTTTTCATTCTCTCATACTCGGGGCAATTTGTAATATCTTTATCATCTATAATAATTTGACCCTTATCAAGTTGTATAGAACCACATATTATATTTAAAAGTGATGTTTTGCCAGAACCATTTGATCCTACAATAGAAACAAAAGACTTATCTTTTATACTCAAAGAAAAATCATTGAATACGCAAATTTGAGATACTTCTCCAGGATTAAATATTTTTTTAATATTTTTTATTTCTATCATGATATTACTTTTCCTTTCTTACTTTTATTTACAATTAAAATTATTAAAAGTAACAAAGAAGTTATTAGTTTCAAATTATTTGATGGAATACCTAATAATAATACAAAACTTATTATGGCTCTATATACTATAGAGCCAATAATCACAGCTGTTGTTGGTTTTATATATTTATTGTTTTGACATAATTTAGTGCCTATAATTACATTTGCTAAAGCTATTACTACTGTTCCTGTTCCAGAAGATATTTCAAAAAAACCCTTGTGTTGGCAATATATTGCTCCAGCAAGAGCAACAAACCCATTTGCAATAGCTAATCCAATGATTTTAATATTGCCCTTATTTTTTGCAAGTGATGTTACAAGTGAACCATTATCTCCTACTGCTCTAAGTAGGTACCCACTTTTTGTAGTAAAATAATAATCTAATATTAATTTACATATTAATACAATAAAAATTAAAATTATTAAAGAAGTATAAGGTCTTAAAGTAGGAAATATCCACATAGAAAAGTGATTTCTAAAAATATTTTCCTTATTAAAAATTGGTAAATTTGCTCTTCCAGCAATATTTAAATTTATGGAGTAAAGTGCTGTCATTACTATTATACCAGAAAGCAAATCTCTTATTTTAAATTTTATATGAATGATACCTGTTATTGTGCCTATTATCATTCCAGCAAAAAAACTAATAAATAATACTAAAACTGGATTTACATTATTCAATATCATAATTGCACTAATTGCACTTCCAAAAGGAAACGTTCCATCCACTGTTAAATCTGGAAAGTCCAATATTTTATATGTTATATATAATCCTAGAGATACTATTGCATATAGTAATCCCTCTTCTAAAATACCTCTTACTATAATCATTTTTTACCTTTTAAAATACTTCTTTTGCTTTTTTAAAATATTCTTCGCTTACTTCTATATTTAATTTCTCAATAGCTCCCTTGTTTAAAAACAAATCACTATCAATTATTGTTTCAAAATTCATATTTTGAATATTTTCTCCATTAAGCACTTTTGCAGCCATTTGCCCTGTTTGTATTCCGAGTTTATAATAATCAAGACCTACGCTACCAACACAACCTAATTTTACTTGCTCTATTTCTGAACCAAATATTGGAATATTTTTTTCATTTGCTTTATCTAAAATAAGAGGGAGTGATGCTACTACAGTATTATCTGTAATATTATTTAAACAATCTACTGCTCCCAAAATCCTATCTGTAGCAAGTGGTATTTCATTTGATTGACTTACCCCTACATCTATTATCTCGAATCCAAATTTTGGTGCAACTTCCTTGAATAATTTTATGCTTGATTCAGAGTTAACTTCACTTGTAGTATAAAGTATGCCTATTTTTTTTGCATTTGGTAATATATTTTTTATCATTTCAAGTTGTTTTTCTGCTGGAAGCACATCAGATGTTCCTGTAATATTTCCTAGTGGCTTTTTATCACTTGAAGCAAGATCTGCTAAAACTGGATCCGTTATTGCTGTGTAAATAATTGGTGTATTATCATCTTTAAAAACACTATAAGCAGCTTGAGCCATAGGTGTAGCAATAGCAACAGCCATATCCACATTTTGATTTTTATAATTATTATATATTTGATAAGCTGTTGATCCATCTGTTTGAGCATTATCATATAATACTTTTAAATTTTCATTTTCAATAAAGCCCTCATTTTTTAAACCTGCTATAAATCCCTCTCTACAATTATCTAATGATGAATGTTCAGCAAATTGACCTATGCCTATAACATAAGTTTTTGTATCAATACTTTTTTTACTTTCATTTGATACTTCTTTAGATGAACAAGCAATCATCGACATAATACTCATAATACTAATAAAAACAATTAATAATTTTTTCATAATTTTTATCCTCCTATTTTTATATTATGTAAAAAAAAAGTCTCATACATAATATATGTATGAGACGAATAATAATCCGCGGTGCCACTCATTTTGCTCAAAAAGAGCCTCTTTTTTGTTTCAAAGCTTCAGAAAGCCCATTCACTAAATACTAATGTGTTGCATCCCACCCTCGCAACTCTCTCTTGATACAAGGAAATTCTCCTTTTTACATCGTTTCTTTTAGTTACTTTTCTTTCATCATTAGCTAAACTAATATTTTAGTTTTGTAGATTATAAAAGAAATTCGAAAAAAAGTCAACAATTAATTTAGCGAATACACATTAGTAAAAAAAGCATTATCTTGATCATCTCTTTTCTGGATTATACTTATATCTACTATTATATTGTTGGATCCTAAATATGTAAGTTTGTCCTCTGCGTATATCATAACAATATAATCACCCTCTTCAACAAAGTTTGCCATTCTAATATCAAATCCAAACTTATCTGAAATAAATGCTGTGTGCTCCTCTCCATTTTCTTCTACAGTAATATAATCCTCGGTTTTTTCTTTTACTCTTCCTTGAAATGTAATAATATCTGGTGATATTGTTTCTTCCTCTTGTCTTTTTATTACAGAAATAGTTTTTGCTTCATATATACTTCCTCCAAAAAGCTCTTTTTTCTCATAAGATATATTTAATACATTGCCTACTTTTATATCTTCCTCTGAACCATTCATAATAATAGTTTCTGCTGTAAAAATTATTTCTTTATAATTTCCTGTATTCCCAATTCCTATTACGCTCTCATTGTACGATATTACTTCATCCTCTATAAATCCCTCTTTATCATCATCCATTTTTGTGATGAATTTTGCTATAAATAATTCATTTAAGAGTCCTATTTCTTCTGACTTTTCATATTGAAGAAAGATTGTGTCATTCTCTTTTATTTCATCAAATGATGAATTTAATATTATAGTATTTTGATCCACTATTGCTTCTACTTGTTTTGAAGTATCATCTACTATTATTCTGTCTTCACTCTTGTTTGTTATAATACCTTGTATCTCATAAATAGTCTCTTCTTTTTTAATATTTGGAGAAACACTAACACACATAATATCAGACAAGTAACTGTTGTTATTTGAATCTGTAATAATACAATCATATTTTGCTAATAAAACTTTTTCTTCTTCCTCTTCACTTTCTTCATATAAATTTTTTACATTAGCTATATTAAAATCTTCACTTACAGAAGCAGTAGTCTCTTCGTTTGAGAAATCCAAAATTCGTTTTTCGACTTCCTCTTTTTGCAATTTTACTTCAAATGTATTTGTATTTGTTTTTCCTAATTCTAGAGGTGCTTTGTCATTAAATAGTTGCCTGAAAGTGTAAGTGTAATTTCCATCACCATAAAAAGCTTTAGCTTCCAATGTTACTACTTGATCATCTATTTTGTTATCATCTCCTAGTTTGAATAAAATATCATCATCATAAGTATCATTTTGAGACAATCTTAATCCACCAACTAAATTTTTAGGAACTTGTAAGAAAATAGAATCGTTGCTTGCATTTGTATCTGCATACATATTATTTTCATCGAATGGAGCATCTTCAAGTGTTACTTTTATATTTGTTTCTACATTTTCGTTTATCTCTTCTATTTCAAGATCTCTACTCTCATTGTGATAATTCAAAAATGTATTTTCAGCTAAAGTATTATCAATACCATCATCCACTACAAACTCTAATCTCTCTCCTAAATATTTTCCTATATCATAATATAGTACAGAATCTACTTTTGTATAGTCGTCTAGTAATCCTGCCATTTTATCAACTTTTATTGTATCTATGACTTCATTATCTTTCTTCACCAAAACATCGCACTCTCTTGCTTCTCCTTGGTTAGATATTACTATTCTAGCTAAAAGAGGACCTTGCTCATCGTTTATGATTTGTGCATCGATACTCAAGTCATCCTGTCCTATGAAACACACATTGTCATGATCATCCACTATATGCTCAAAGTCTGCTTCCCCATTATCTAGGAAAGCTCCTGTGTTTGGAGTAAGCACACTCTTCACTTCAAGGTGCAACTTTTGCTTACCCACTTTTAATCCTATAGGTGCACTAATCAAAAATTGATATGTTTGAGATTTGTCTGGTGATAAATAACCTTTTTTATTAATTTCATCTTTTAAATATTTGCTTCCTTGCTTAATATTGCTTGCATCAAATTGTTCATCAAGTGTATTATAATTTAAATCATCACCTGTATAATACTTCCTTGCATCTACTGTTCCACCATTATTTGAATTAAGTGGTGCATTTGATGAATTAAATATTATTTGACCATCAAATATTGTTATTGGAGATCCACTCTTATCTACTCCCTCGATTTTTGCTTCGACTCCACTCACTACTACATTTCCAATATTTTTCAATTTGATGAGCATATCATTATCTTTTCCAGCAACTAAATTATCATAATATGTAGTAAATGCTTCTACATCAACTGATTTTATTTTTGGGATTGTAGCTTTGCGTACTGAACCCTTGCCTTTTTTTGCATCTTTTCTATCTATATACAATAGCTCAGTTTTTTCTTCTGGAATTAATTTTATATCCTGTATATCTTTCTTTATTGTTACCATTGTATACTCGCTTGATGAATTATTCTCGTTGTGAAGATCGTATCTTGCTCCTCTAATTTTTGTAATATATGAAAATGTTTTCCATACATACTCTCTATGTGTCCAATATAAATATCCAGTAGAGCCATTTGAATCAAGTGGTGCTATTTTTATATCATCTCCATCGGTATATATTCCCAAAGCTGTTTTATTTGGTGCATATGTATCTGGATTCCATGTTAAATTGAACATATTCATTTTTGAATCATAAAAGTGAGCATACTCTCCAATAATAAATCCGCCGTTTTCAGATTGCAACATTATACCTGCTTTACCCATATCATGAACTTGTTTGTTGGGACTAATTGGACACCAAGTTTTAATATTGCCTGTGTATCCTACGGATCCTGATATCCATGCTATTGTTGGACCATAAGTTCTGTTCTTTCCATTCTTTAAATCATTTGACACACACAAGTGGTGTGCTTTGTCATCTCTTGTTTCTGATGTAGTAACAAATCCCGTTTTTGAGTTAATATACACTGCTCTTATGTATCTTTCACTTTCACTTTTACCACTGTATGCACTTGAATAAAATGACACACACATATCACTAATTTGACTAAAACTATCTCTAGATACTATAATTCCAGAATTGATTCTTGTTTTATTTTGATCAAAATAGCTAGTTAATTCTTTTTCTTGTGCCAATTGTATATTATTATCATTGATAGAATTAATTATTGCAAAATAAATTTTTGCATTCTCTAACATTTTTCTTTGATCGCTTATGTTCTTTGATTGCTTGTATACTATAGCAATATTTTTATTTCCGTCACTACCACCACCTTGAACATCTGAAATGTAAAACTCTAGATCCATACTTCCCTTACCAGATTTTTCTTTTTCATCCACTAACCTTGGCTTCGTATATTTGCCATTTATTTCTATAGAATAAACAAGTCTCCTAGTATAATTTTCATCAACTTTTACTGTAGCAATTCTAAACATTACTTTTCTGCCATTGGCATACGATACCCAAACATTTGTGCCAGCATTAATTTCATCAAATAATACTACATCCTCGCTTGGTTCTACTCCATCGCTTGATATTATCTTTTCTCCACTTCCTACAAAATCATCATTCACTATATGTGCTTCATATTCACTATAAGTGTATTCTCCATTCTTACTATTCCACTCAAGCTCGCAAGTCTCTTTCATTATTTGAAGCATTTCTTGTGTATATGGAATAATATAATCATCATTATTTTCTATTTGACTTGAGTCCTTAACAACTTCAGGAATATCGATATTCATCTCTCCTAAGTCTTGAATATCTTCCTCTCCTAAAATGACTTCCTCTCTCTTTAAAAATCTACTTTGTGTTTCTTCTTCTATAAAACCCTCATTTGGATCTATAGTCATTTCATTGTCTATAAGTCCAATATTATTATTCTCATTATCATTATTTATTGTATTATTTATTAAATTATCATTATCTGATTCAATATTTTCATTCTTATTATTAGAAAATAAATTTACAAAAAACTCTCCTATTCTAGTAAAGAAATTGCCACTATCTTCTTTTACATCTGTATTCTCTTCATTAATACTACCGTTTCTTGTACTATCATATAAATTTTTGCTTATGTTAAGTATAGGTATTAATATTGCAACTCCTAAAATACATCCTGCAAATACTACATTCACATTATTAATATCTATTTTTATTCGTGGAGAATCCTTTCTGTTTACAAAGTAGTTGACTATTTCTCCTATTCTTCCATTGGCATAAATTGCACCTATTGCAATAGGTGGAATTAATGTACCTGCACCTATAGCAGTTACTTTGTATATTCCATCTATACTTGCATTTATTGTGTATTGAAGAGAACTCGCAATATCATTTATTTTCCAAAGAGATGCTTTTGCATTTCCTCTTCCTCCAAATGGAGATGACCCCTCTAACCACATTTTAGCATATAATGCGAATGGCACATAATATACTCCTAGCATTTTGATACTTGCACTTGCATCTAATGCTATTTTCCCAAAGAGTTCCATTGAGCCCTCTAGCATCATATTTGAAAGATTATCTATATCTCCAACTATCAAAGCACCAAAAGAAAAATCTAATGCTATATTTGTTTTTGCTTGATTAAGTGTATAATATAAAAATTGACCTTTCTCACCATTAAGTGGAGCTATAGACCTTTGCGATAATTTAACATCCGTATGATAAGACATAGATGTAGCATGCTCCCATGCTTTCCATTGCTCCTTAGTTGTATAAACCCAGCGGTTAAAATCTATTTTTTTTGTATTTGGATCTCGCAAAGGCTCTAAGTCTAAACCTATGCCTATATAAGTTCTGCCATCAAAACCACAATACACAGTCATATTTAAATCTGGTAGCTCAGCATGAATTTGCTTTCCTCCAACAATAGGAACTTTGTCTGGTATTGCAATATATTTTTTGAAGAAAGTCAATGGAAATTTTAATTTATCTGTATACAAAGGTTCAGAAAACCACGGTTTCTCCAATGTCCAATTTGCTCTATATCTTCTACTTCCTATATTTGAATGTGATTTTTCTTTTGTACAATCTGCATCAATGTAAAGCCAATCTCGATACCACCCTGTATCATATTTTTCTTGGTATATAGTTTCTTGAATTGTTATATACTCACCAGCTGCCTCTGTATTAAAACTATAGTTCGATATATTATGCCAATTTCCTTGATAGAAATTTAAAACATAATTTGCATGTGCTTTGTTAGGTTTGTATACAACAGTTATTTTATGAGGGAGCGTGTCCTTTTTTGAGTAATATGCTGTGTATTTATTTCCACTCATCATATCTATATCATCAAATAGCCAAGATGTAACTGTGCCTATACTATTCTCCTCATCTTTACTTGTTTTCTCTATTGCTACTATACACATACCACCACCATATACAAAAAACTTTCCTGCAAGTCTCTCATAATATGGACTTGGTGCTACTACTTTTACATCTGTAATAAGACCGATTCCATTTGAGTCCTTAGCAACTATTTTTTCTATTGGAATACCAAAGTTTCCATCTGAATCGGTGATCCCAGACATTTTTCCACTAACTGTAGAAGAAAGTGTAATATTAGCATTTAAAACAGGTTTTTTTGTTTTTTTATCTTGCACATGAATGATATATTTTGTAGAGTCTGTTACAATAACATCTGACTCTCCTTTGTTGCTTCCAAGCTCATCATCACTATTGATAGAAAAAAAATCATTTTCTTCACTATCCTCATCATTTATGCTAATATTTTTTTCATTTAAGTTGATATTCTCTTCTAAAACTTGATTGTTAGCAAATGCTATTTGATTCATAGGCAATGCCATAATAATAGAAAGTAAAATACTGAGTACTTTCTTTCCTATTGTTTTTTTCATTTTATTCTCTTTCCTTTCGAATATTATATATTTATGTATTATTATTTTTTTATAATTCAAATAATACTCATAATATTTTTTTTGTCAATGTGTTTTTATTTCTTTCTATAAATTTTATAATAAAACTTTTTAACAATACATATAAAGGTATAATATATAAGTAAAAAGCAAATGGAATAGAAAAAGAATTTGCTTTTGTAGCTATAATAATAGGTGATACAGCAACAGAGTATGGAACTAATCCAGGAATCAAAATTGCAGAATCTTCTATCATAATTGCTCTTTTAGTTTTGTTTATATCTTCAAAATCTTTCATAATTTCATTTGTAAGCATTACTGTAAGTGTTTGATTGCAAGAAATTATAGAAGAAATAATTGTTACTACAAGCATAGCAAAAAAGAATGTTGTTCTATTCGCTAATATTTTTATTTTATTTTTTATACCCATAATCAAATTTGTTTTATTAAAAAAACCTGTATACAATGATGATATTCCTACAACTATAATCATTCTAATCATAGAAATAGCACCACCACCATCAACTAGTGTTGATATACTCTTGTTTGGATTAATGTAACCAAATATTAAATCATTAATCAATTTATTTACACTGCTTCCTTGAACAAATATGGCAATAACTATTGATGCAATAATACTTATAGTAATAGATACCCTAACATTCATTTTGCATATCGATAATATAATTATTATTATAGCTGGTATTAAACATATAATGTTTATATTAAAGTTTTCTAAGAACATTTTTTTAATATATAAATCACTTTCAATACTACTATATTTATATCCTAAAATATAATATATTATGGAAGTAATAATAAAAGGTACAAAAGCACTTTTAAACATTAATTTAATATTATCATATTGATTTGTATTTGTTATTGTAGCAACTAATTGTGCTGATGTAGATACTGGTGAACATCTATCTCCAAAAAAACAACCAGATATTATAGCTCCTGTGACAATATACTTTGGAATGCCCATACTCTCTGCCATAGTTGCACATATAACTCCCATAGTAGCTCCTGTGCCAAGAGATGTTCCAATAAGAAAAGACATCAAAGAGCATAAAAAAAATGTAATTATAATAAAAAATTGTGGTTTTATTAAATTTAATGAATAAGTTACAATAGTTTGAATTGTACCACTTGCTCTCCAAGCAGATGTCAATATGCCTATTAATATAAAAGTAAATAATAATTTATAAATTACTTTAAGCCCACTAATAGACATTTCTATAATTTGTTTATATGAATATTTTTTTATTAGAGCATATAATACAAAAATTATAAAGCCAAATATCAAAGCATAAATAATATTTATATTTAATATCAAGCAAAATATTAATCCTAAAATAAAAATAGCTATTGCTAAAAGTTCTATCATTTTTTCTTCCTAAAAAGTTGTTGTTTTATTTTTCATTTCGCATTTTGAATTATTTTTTCTTTTTGATATTTTGATAATTTTTTTACAAAACATTCTAATTTTAATGCACTTGATCTATTTTCACATTCCCAAAAGCCTTCCATCTTTTTAGCTTTGTGTGCTAATGTGTATTTTGCACCTTTAGATTTTTTTGTATTGTCTTTTCTTAAATGTTCAATGAATCTTCTTTTTATATCATTTGTTATTCCAGTATAAATTGTATCATCTACACATCTTAACATATATACATAATACATACTCACTCCATCAATAATCTTCAAACATAAGTTTTTTTAATTCTTTTTCTTTTAAAAAAGGTGCCATATCTTCAAGTGGACTACTTTCTAAAGTACCATTTGGCATTCTCTTCGATGAAACTTTTGGCAAAAATCCTTGTTTTTCATCTATTATTACCTCGCAAATAAATGGTGCTTCTTTTGTTATTATTTTATCTATTCCCTTTTTTAAGTCTTTATTTGATTTAATAATATAATAATCTATACCATATGCATTTGCTATTTTTTTAATATCTGGAAATGACAAATCGTTTTTTCCACCTAATCCAGAATCTTTTCCTATACCTACTAGCTCTCTTTTATTAAAAAAAGATTTTTGTGTTTGTCTTATACTATGGTATCCATTATTATTTAAGTAAAAAATTTTTATTTTCATATTGTGATGTACAATAGTTTGCAACTCTTGTATGTTCATTTGCATTGAGCCATCTCCAGTTATTAACACAATATCTTTATTACTCGCTTTGTAAGCTCCTATAGCTGCTGGCAAATCATAACCCATTGCAGCCATACCAGATTGAGATATAAAGCGTTGATTTTTCTTTATATTATACATTTGAGCACCTATAACGCAAGGTGTACCATTGCCTACTGCTGTAATTTGATCATCAGGTAATTTTAGTGATAAATAATCCATAAAAGCATATGGATTTACTTTTTCTTTTTTAATATCATAATGATCTTTTGTTACAACAGGAAATCTTTTTCTATAGTATGCACAAGTTTCTATCCAAGAAAGTTTCCTTGTTTTATTATTCTCTTTTATTTTTAAACCCACTCCACCCTCAGATAAATGTTTCATTTCATACGCATCTAGTTCAATAAGCAAAGCATCTATCAAGTCTTTACAATTTGCACATATAGGTATATCTATTTTTAATGTTTTCTTTTGCAATTCTGCTTCATCTATATCATTCACAATTTTAAAAGCCTTAGGTGCCCATTTTTTTGGTTCATAACCAACTTGTCTTATGCTTAATCTAGAGCCTATGCTAATAATTATATCTGCATTTTGAACAGCTAAGTTACCTGGTCTATCTCCTCTCATTCCTGGGTGCCCAGCAAAAAGCAGGTTATCACTTTCTATAACATCTATACCATTCCATGATACTACTACAGGCATATTCATTTTTTTCACAAGCATTTTAAATTCTTTATGTGCATTTGCTATTCTAATTGCGTTTCCTGTATATACTATAGGTCGTTTTGCATTACGACTTACCTCAATAATCAGCCTAGCTAATCGATGTACTTCTTCATATTGTTCTTCATTTAATTTTTCTTCTGTACTACTATATTTTATTTTCTTTTTTCCTTTATAATAATCATTTAATATTTCATCTATTTGTTTTGTATTCAAAATCTCACCTTGAATATCTACCGGAATATCTATCCAACAAGGTCCTTTTCTTTTTGAATTGCATATATATAATGCTTCTTCAAGAGCAATTACTATATCTTCTGCTTTTGTAATCATAGTTGCATATTTTGTAAAAGATTTTACAATTTCTACTATATCTATTTCTTGATCCCCTATAGCACGAGTATTAATTCCAGCATAATATTTTGTATTATCTAATCTTACTTGCCCAGATAAAACAAGCATTGGTATAGAATCTAAATAAGCACCAGCTACTCCTGTTATAGTATTTGTCCCACCTGGCCCTGATGTTACAGTTACAAGTGCTGGTCTATTATTAATTCTTGCATAAGCTTCTGCTGCCATAGCTGATGCTTGTTCATGATGATTGTATATTGTATTAATTTCTTTTGTATGTCCAATTGCATCATTTAAATGCATTGATCCACCACCAACTACAGAAAAATTTTGTTTAATACCATATTCTACTAATCTTTTTGCAATATAATCTGCTACTCTAATTCGCATAAATATCTCCCTAGGTATGTTTTCTTATTTTATTTTTTGTTTTATACACTCTTCTAATATTTGAATTGCATTAGTTGCTGCACCTTTTCTAACTTGATCCCCACATGCCCAAAGAGAAATTCCATTTTCAAATACTAAATCCTCTCTTATTCTACCTACTTCCACAAAATCTTTATCAGTAGTATCTAGTGGCATAGGATATTTATTGTTTTGTAAATCATCTACTAAATGTACTCCATCAAATTTTGATATAGCTTCTCTTATTTTATCAATTGAAAGTTTTTCTTTTGTTTCTAATGAAATAGATAAACTATGACTTCTAATTACAGGTACTCTAACACAAGTGCAAGTTACTTTTAAGTTTGGAAGATGCATAATTTTTCTTCCCTCATTTTGCATTTTCATTTCTTCGCTTGTATATAAATTATCAAGTGGATTTCCAATAGATGGTATTAAATTAGAGGCTATTTGATATGGAAATGTTGCATCATCTTTTTTTTGTATCTCTTGTTTTTTTGATATATCATTTATTTCTTCTTCTAATTCTTTTATGCCAAATATTCCTGCTCCACTTACAGCTTGGTAAGTTGATACTATCATTTTTTCAATTTCACTTATTTTATTTATTGCATATATAGCCATACAAGCAATTATAGTAGAACAATTTGGATTTGCAATTATTCCTTTTTGTAATTTTATATCATCTTTATTTATTTCTGGAACTACTAAAGGTACATCTTCATTCATACGGAATGCATTTGAATTATCTATAAATATTGCTTTACTTTCTTTAATATATGGTAAATATTCTTTTGATAAAGTGCTTGATACAGCACCTAGAACATAATCAATGCCATTAAAACTTTCTTTACTTACTTCTTCAATAATTAATTTTTTATTTTTAAAATACACTTCTTTTCCTTTACTTTTATTGCTTGCAAGTAAAACTAATTCACAGTCAATATTTCTTTCTTCTATACATTTTAACATTTGCATCCCTACAATGCCACTTGCTCCCAAAATTGCTACTTTCATAATTAACTCCTTTTTCAAAAATTATTATTTTTCCAAAATAAATTTATCATAAATGCAATTAATTGCTCTCTCAAAATCTTTATTTTCTACTCCCACTATTATACATATTTCATCTGAACTTTGATTTATTACTTTAATATTTATTTTATTATTGCCAAATTCTGCAAAAATCTTTCCAGATATTCCTACTTTTTCTTTCATACCTCTGCCGACTACGGCAATTAATGATATTTTATTTATTACATTAACTTCATCACATTGCAGTCCATTTTTTAATTCTCCTATAATGCCATATAAGTATTCTTCTACACTTTTTGTTTGAACAACTATCCCTAGTGAGTCTACTCCAACAGGAACTGCTTCTATACTAATATTATATTTTTCAAAAATCGACAATACTTTTCTTAAGAACCCTACTTCACTAGACATATTTGCTTTTACTAAGGATATTACAGAAAAATCTTTTTTACCCGTTATACCAGTTATTGCATATACTTTATTCTTTTTATCATATTCTGTGCAATCATTTATTATCATCGTACCATCATTATTTGGGTCATTTGTATTTTTTACATTAATTGGTATGTTTTTTTCTTTGATTGGAAATATTGCCTCATCATGCAATACATTTGCTCCCATATAACTCATTTCACGAAGCTCATTATAATTTATCATTTTTATTCTTTTTGGATTATCTACTATCCTTGGGTCAGCAATTAAAAAACCAGACACATCTGTCCAATTCTCATATACATCAGCATTTACAACATTAGCAAGTATTGCACCAGTAATATCTGACCCACCCCTCGACATTACTTTTATTATACCATTAGGTAAAGAACCATAAAAACCTGGTAATACTATTTTTTGTTTTTCTTTTAAATATAGATCTAATCTCTTTTTTATTTCTTCCATATTTAAACTTAAATCATAATTAAAAATAATAACATCTTTTGCATCAATAAATGTTGCTCCCAAATATTCAGAAAGCATCTTGGCTGTTAAATACTCTCCTCTAGATACTAAATATTCCTCGTCTTTTTCTTCTATTATTTTTTTTATGTCTTCAAACTCTTTTTCTAAATTAATATCTAATGATAATTCATTTTTTATTGTTATAAATTTTTCTTTTATAATATTAAAAATATTATCGTATGATACATTATATTTTACATGTGCATAGCATAAATATAAAAGGTCTGTTATTTTATTATCATCTTTAAATCCCTTTCCTAAAGCACTTGTAACAATAAATTTTCTGTTTATATCACTTTCGATTATTTTTTTTACTTTTTTGAATTGTTCACTGTTAGCTACGCTTGAACCACCAAATTTAGATACCTTAATCATTTTATCTCCTCTTATACTTTTGATACAAATATTTTTTCATCTTCACATTTTTTTATTTCTTTATCCATATTTTCAATAGAAATTTCTTTTGTAATTATTGTATCTTCACTTATCTTTTCTTTTGTTATATTTTTAAGAATATCTACATTCTTTGACCTAATATAAAATGTTTCTTTCTTCAAATCATTATTTATTATGCCTTTTTGTATATTTGTATCACTATTATAATTTGATTTTTCAAAATAAAGTAAATCTTGTATAATTGCATTTGCTGTAGGTAATTTGCCTGCTCCTTGACCACCAAAATACAAAGTTCCCTCGGTATTTGTATTTATCATTATCATATTATAATTCTCTTTTACATTTGATAAAATTGTATTTTCATCAATAAATTCTGGAATTACATATAATGATGCATTCTCTCTATCAAAATATCCATTAGATATAATCTTACATATTTTTTTATTATTTTTAGCAAATTGTATATCTCTAATATCTATATTATCTATACCATATGTAATAATATCATTTAATGAAAATGATTTTTCATTTATAATATTTGCAAGTATTAGTGTTTTATATTTAATATCCTCTCCACTAATATCTTGATAAGGGTTCAATTCTGCATACCCTTTTTCTTTAGCTTCACTTAAGGCTTCGCTAAATGACATGTTTTGATTGCACATTTTATACAAAATATAATTTGTAGTTCCATTAATAATACCTTTGAAACAAATTATTTCCTCTATCTTTTTTATTTGATTAATATTTTTTATAATTGGAATTCCACCTCCAACGCTTGCTTCAAATAAAATTTGAACATTATTTATTTTTGCTAATTTTTGTAACTCTTCATAGTAAAGAGCAATAAGCATTTTATTGCTTGTTACTACATTTTTTTTGTGAATTAATGCACTTTTTACATATTCTAAAGATTTTTCGATACCACCTATACACTCAACTACTACATTTATATTTTTGTCCTCTATTATTTCATCAAAATTCAAAGTCATATTGGGAAGTAATAATTTTTTTTCATCTCTAACTAGTATTTTTTTTATTAATAAATTACTTATATTATTTTCTTTTATTATTGTGTCTATTCCACTTCCTACTGTACCAAATCCTAGTATCGCTATATTCATAATACCTCCTTTTTTGCTTGAATTTACTTAAAAAATATAGTATCATATTTTATAAACTTAAACAAGGGAGATTTTATGATTGACTTCATTAGCACAAGGAATATTAAACAAAAAGTAACAAGTAAAGAAGCTATTATTAAAGGTTTATCTGTTGATGGAGGCTTATACACTCCTACTAGTTTACCTACTATGAATATTAATGATTTACAAAAAATTTTGGAATATAATTATATTGAATTAGCTAATGAAATTTTATATAAAATATTAAATGATTATACTTTTGAAGAACTTTCTTTTTGTACAAAAAATGCTTATTCAAACACATTTGATACAAATGATATTACTCCTTTATCTAAAATTGGAAATGACTATTTACTTGAATTATACCACGGTCCAACAAGTGCTTTTAAAGATATAGCTCTTTCAATTCTTCCAAACTTATTAAGTGTAGCGTATAAGAGTTTAGATATTAATAAAAAAATAATGATTTTAGTTGCAACAAGTGGCGACACAGGCTCAAGTGCACTTAATGGATTTAAAAATGTACCAAACACTTTTGTAAATGTTTTTTATCCAAAAGATGGCACTAGCATAATTCAAGAAAAACAAATGACTATAGCTAGTGGTGAAAATGTAAATGTAACTTCAATAAATGGCAATTTTGATGATTGTCAAAAAATAGTAAAATATATATTTGAAAATAATAATATTAAAAACATATGCAATGAAAAAAATATTACTTTTTCTAGTGCTAATTCAATCAATATAGGAAGACTACTTCCTCAAATAGTATATTATTTTAAAGCATATTTTAATCTTTGTAAAAATAATGAAATTAAAATAGGAGAAGAAATCAATTTTTTTGTTCCTAGTGGAAATTTTGGAAATATTTTAGCGGGTTTTTTTGCAAAAAAAATAGGTCTTCCTATAAATAAATTAATTTGTGCAAGCAATGAAAACAATGTGCTAACAGATTTTTTTCGTACAGGCATTTATGATAAAAATAGAAAATTATATAATACTTTATCTCCATCTATGGATATTTTGGTATCTAGCAATTTGGAGCGATTATTATTTTTGTTGAGTGATTATGATGATAAAAAAGTATCATCTTATATGAATGATTTAAAAAATAAAGGTATATATAAAATAGATACCAATTTAAAAAATAATATTCAAGATGTTTTTTTGTCTTTTAATGCAAATGATACTATGTGCAAATTAAAAATAAGAGAAATATATGAAGAGTATGGAATAATTTTAGATCCTCACACAGCTGTAGCAGTGTGTGCAAATGAGCAATTTAAAAAAGAGAGAATAAATAATAATAAAAATGTCATTCTATCAACTGCATCTTTTTACAAATTTCCGAGAGCTATTCTTTCATCTTTAAACAAAAAAATTTCAAATGATGATTTTATTAATATGGAAAATTTACAATCTCTTACAAAAATAAAAATCCCACAGAATTTATCTTCTTTATTTAATAAAAAAGCAATATTTAATGATGTTATAAATAATGATGAAAGTATTGCCACTACATATATTAAGGAGCTTATATGCAAGAAATTTTAATTCCTGCTTCTTGTGCTAATCTTGGCCCTGGTTTTGATACTTTGGGTTTAGCAATAAATATATTTAATCATTTTACTTTTGAAAAATCTTCCACTTTGAAAATTGAAGGAGTGGATAGTTTTTATGCTACAGAAAAAAATCTTTTTTATATTGCTTTTCAAAAAGTTTTGGAAAAGATTAATAAAAAATCTAGTGTCCATGTGATTTTTGATTCTCATATTCCTATATCAAGAGGTCTTGGTTCAAGTGCCAGCTTAATTGTTGGTGGTGCTAAAGCAGCAAATATGCTTTTTGGTAATAAGCTTAATGATAAAGAAATATTTGATATTTGTACAAAAATTGAAGGGCACCCAGATAATATAGCTCCTGCTCTTTTTCATGGATTTAATGCTTCTCTTATGGATAATGGAAAACCTTATCATATTAAAATGAAAATATCAAAAAATTTATTTTTTACTATTTACATTCCTAATTTTAAAACAAGCACAAAAGTTGCTCGTTCTATACTCCCAAAAATGTATAAAAAAGAAGCTGTCATACATAATATATCCCGCGCTATAATTATGTGTGAAGCTCTTAAAATAGGCGATATTGATTTAATTAAAAAAGCATCTTCCGATATGATTCATGAACCATACAGAAAAACGCTTATAAAAGACTATAATTATATAAAAAAAGAAGCATTAAATAAAGGAGCTATTGCTTTTTTGATTAGTGGATCTGGACCTACTTGCATATCTATTAGCACCAACAAGTACTTTTCTAAAGAGTTAAACATAAGAAATACCATTTCTAATTGGGATATAATAGATGTAAAAATTATATAATATTATTTTATAAAAAATCAAATTGATTTAATAAAAAACTAGTCAAATTTTTAATATTATTACAATCTACTTTATAAAATATTATATTATTTAATTCTCTTATTGTATTCAAAAATTCTGTATTTTTATCTCTTATAACACCTAGTACATTTTTTTCATTTGTTAAAATTTTTATTACTTTTTCTTTAAAAATAGTGGATGAACTTTCTAAAAAACCTATTTCATCTAATATTATTAAGTTTTTATTATTTGTATCTTCATCAAAAAAATTTATTGCAAAATTATCAAAAACATTAGTGTTAATACTATTATAAGATCTTTTTTTTATTATATAATTATCATCAAATATCGGATTTAAATAATTACTTCCTTTGTCTATATAAATATTATTATTTATTTCTTTATCGTAAGGTAAATCACTCCTTTTTGATAATGTATGAAAACCACCAAATGAAAATTTTGAAGAAGAATATTTGTTTTTTTCATTAATTTTTTCTTCCAAAAATTTTTTAATAGAATATGATTTCCCTATTTGTTGTTCACCACTTAATAAAATTTTCATTTATATAATATCTTGTCTAACATTTCATCTGTTAAATTTGCATGATAAAACATTTGATAAAATTTTTTAAATTCATCTCTTATATCAAAATCACAATTCTCTGGATACAAAGTATACATACACCAAGTAAGCCCTAGCATTCTTTGAACTGATGGTGGAAAACCAAATATATTGTATGGAGATGCTGGCACTTTATAATAATTTTTGTTTTTTATAGCATTTATGCTGTCCCATATTACATTATCTTCTACTGTATCATATATAGAGTCTGGTGCAAAAAATATATAATCTGGATTCCATTTTAATAATTGCTCTGCATCTATTTCATTGCCAGAACCTTTGCTCGATGGATTATCAATTTTTGCTACATTATTACATAACAAATCAAATACTTCAGAAAAATATGAGTTTTCTGCTATTACATTAAGCCCTGTTTGACCAAGGCAATACAATACATTCTTTTTTTCTACTGTATTTGATAAATTTAATGCTCTATCGTAAGTTTCCTTACAATAATCGGATAATACTTTTGCTTCTTCTTTCATATTTAATAATTCACCTAAGATAGTATATGTTTCATCCATTTTTGCAAGTGTAGCATCTATATGTACAAAAGGAATACCAATTTGATTTTGTAATTTATCTAAGTCTTCTGTCATTCCCTTTTTTGATTCTCCAACATCTATTATTACATTAGGTGCATACTTCAATAAAGTTTCTAAATTCAATTCCCCTTTTCCACCATATAATTGACCAAGAAGAGGTAAGTTATAATATTTTTCTTGAAAGTACTCTTTTGCATTTTTATCCCACTCATTTGCTATACCAACCAATTTATCAGCACATATTGGAAAACAAACAATTTGAGCAAGTGGCCCTGTAATAGCTACTCTATCAATATTTATTGGTAGTGTAATCTCTCTACCAAGAGAGTCTACAAAAATTCTAGTGTTTGAAATTATATTTTGTGTCTCTTCATTCTCAACATTTTTTGTGCTTTCATTACTAACTGTAGCTTTATTACAAGCTACGCATTGCAATAATAAAATACAAATAAGAAATAGACTTAAAACTCTTTTAATACTTTTTTTCATTTTATACTTTCTCCTTGTATAATAATAATTTTTATATCTTTTTTTGATTTATATACATATTCATATTGTTTGTTTTTAATTTTTTTTATTTTTTCTAATACTAACTTTTCACTTTTCTCTTTTGAATATGAATTTTTTGTTTGAGAATTAATTTTTGTTTCTGTTGTAAGTTTTTTTATACTTTCTTTTGTTTTAATAAATGTATTATTACTATAAATATTAAAAAATTTATTAGCATCTTGTATGTTCATAAAGGGTATTTTTTGTTTAAATGAATAATCATAAGAATCAAATTTAATTTTTTTCATTTGTAAATACTCTATACTTTCTTTTGCGGAATTACATATATATAAAGAGTTTTGTATTGAAAATCTTCTTTGTAAATAATTTTTTTGAAGTACTATTATTCTTCCATTAGCATTTAAATATTTTTTGCTTATTTTTATTATATCTTCCATTTTACCAAAATGCGAAAAAATAAGTATGTCATATTTATTTTTAATTTTTGAAGTATTTTTAATATTTGCTATAAATGCTTTTGTGTTTTTTAATTTTCTCTCTTTTATTTTTTCTTTTACAAAATCTATTGCTTCTTTTGATATATCTACCATATCAACATTAAAATTATATTCTTCAAAATTAATTGATAATAAACCTACTCCACATCCTACATCTAGTATTGTTTTTTTTTCTTTAATAAAATGGTACAAGAATAAGCTTAGTTCTCTATTATAAGAATCATACTTTTCTTCTCTATCATAATACTCTATCATTTCTTTTGTCCAAGTAAACATTTTGATTTCACCTTGTTTTTATATGGGAAGTATTACATAGCCTTCATTTTCTTTAATAATTTTTACATCCATGTTGTATAATTTTTTAATAAACTTTTCACTTACAATTTCTTTAGTTAAACCTTTTTCTACTATTTTTGATTCTTTAATAGCTATAAGTTCATCTGAGTAATTTAATACCATTTGAGGATTATGACAAGATATTATAATTCCATACCCTTTTTCTTTAAGCATTCTTACTACTTTCATAACCAAATGTTGATTATAATAATCTAATGCCGATGTAGGCTCATCCATTAATATGATTTTTGCATTTTGTGCAATAGCTCTTGCAATAAGAACAAGCTGTTTTTCTCCACCAGATAAATAGTTGTATGAGCGATATTTTAATTTTTCTATACCCAGAAGCGATAATGCTTCTTTAGCTTTATCAATTTCTTTTTCTTTTGGTTTTTCATATATTTTTAAAGAATTAGTAGTGCCCATAAGTATTGTGTCTAAAACAGAATAAGAAAAAGCAATCTCCCTTTGCTGTGGAATATAAGAAATAAATTTTGCTAATTCCCTAGCACTTAATGTTTTTATGTCTTTTCCATCAACTTCTATTAGACCCTCGTATGATGTAAGCATATTTAGTATACATTTAAATAAAGTGGTTTTTCCTGCACCATTAGAACCTATAAGTGCATAAATTTTTTCTTGATCTAAAGAAAAAGTTATATTGTTTAATTCATAAGAACAATTTTTTGTTCTTTTATTTTTTTCTTTTTCATATGAAAAACTTAAATTTTTTACATAGAGCATTCTCTTCCCTCTTTTCTAAAAATAAGATACAAAAAGAAAGGTGCACCAATAAGAGAAGTTAAAATACCTATTGGTATTTCTGTTTCCATTAAATTTCTTGAAACATTATCTATTAAAAGTAAAAATGCCCCTCCCAAAATCATAGAAGTAGGAAGTAAGTGAATATAATTATTGCCTACAATTTTTCTTGCTAAATGTGGAATGACTAAGCCTACAAAACCAATCATTCCTGACACTGAAACTGAAGCTGCACTAAGTAGAGTAGCAAGAAGAATAGTAACTAGTCTCATTAAATTTACATTTATTCCTAGCGATTTTGCTTCTTCATCTCCGAGTGACAATAAATTTAACCTATATCTAATTAAAAATAAGATTAATAATGAACTTGCTATAGGTATAATAATAAATTTTACTTCGTTCATACTTGAAGCTTGTAAAGAGCCCATAAGCCAATATGTAATTGCTGGTAATTCATTGCTTGGATCAAGAACTAATTTTATATATGATGTGAGCGATGTAAATATTGATCCAATCATAATGCCCGATAAAATCAAATTGACCACTCTTCTTCCAGGAGAACGGTCGCCTATAATATATACAATAATTACAGAAATAAAACTCATTACAAATGCTAAAATTGTAATACCAGTATTTGATAAATGAAATAATATTGCTAAAGCTGCTCCAAAAGCGGCTCCGTTCGATGCTCCAAGAATATCTGGAGATGCCATAGGATTTTGAAAAATCCCTTGATAAACACATCCAGCAACAGATAAAGAAGTACCAACCATAATTGCTATTATTATTCGTGGCAATCTTATGTTGAATATTATCTTATCTAAAGTTTGATTAACTATTTCTTTATGTATGAAGTGATTGATAATTGTATTATATAATTCTTTAATTGGAATATAAAACCTACCTAAGCAAAATGAAAAAATAAAAATAATTATCAATAGTACAAATAAACTCAAAATAATAATATGATTATATTTTCTGTCATTATTTTTAATTTTATAATTCAATAGTTTATCTCTTTTCGTTTCTTATGGAAATACATAACCGATTATAATTAAAATATTGATTAATGTCAAGTGATATTTTAATTCTATTTACAAATATAATGTAATGAAGTATAATGAAATATATAAGGAGAAAAAATGCAAAATATATGGTTATTAATATGTGCAATTTCTTTTATTATTGAACTTTTTTCTTTAGCAATGGTAAGTATTTGGTTTGTATTTGGTAGTATAGCTGCTTACATTGCTTATTTTTTTCATTTAAATTTTTATATTCAAATAATAATATTCTTTATTATATCTTTTATTTCATTTTTCATTTGCAAAATCTTTTGGAAAAACAAAATCAAAAACCATTTTATACCAACTAATGCCGATAGATATATTGGTAAAGTTGCTTTAGTGATAGACACTATTGACAATTTACATTCTACAGGTACAATTAAAATAAATGGTCAAATTTGGAATGCAAGAAATGTTAATGAAAATGAAATATTAAATAAGGATGAAAAAGTTATAATAAAAGAAATTCAAGGTTCTAAGATGCTTATAGAAAAATATAAAGGAGAAACTGAATGATGTCATTGATTATGTTGTTATTTGTTATTGTTATTGTACTATTGGCAAACATTGTTATAGTACCTCAAGCAAAAGCTTATGTTGTTGAAAGACTTGGTGCTTATTATTCAACATGGAATACAGGGCTACATTTTAAAATTCCTTTTTTAGATAGAATTGCACGAAGAGTCTCTCTAAAGGAACAAGTAATAGATTTTGCACCACAACCAGTTATTACTAAAGATAATGTTACTATGCAAATTGATTCTGTAGTTTACTTAACTTACTCTGACCCTAAGCTTCTAACATATGGAGTAGAAAATCCTATGAGTGCTATAGAGAATTTAACAGCAACCACATTAAGAAATATTATTGGAGATATGGAACTTGATCAAACTCTTACTAGCCGTGATACAATCAATTCTAAAATGCGAATTGTTCTTGATGAAGCAACAGACCCTTGGGGTATTAAAATTACAAGAGTCGAATTAAAAAATATTATGCCTCCAAAAGATATTCAAGACTCTATGGAAAAGCAAATGAGAGCAGAGAGAGAAAGAAGAGAAGCAATTCTTCAAGCAGAGGGTCAAAAACAAAGTCAAATTTTAGTTGCTGAAGGTGTAAAGCAGTCAACCATTTTACAAGCAGAAGCAAAAAAAGAAGCTCAAATATTGGAAGCAGAAGCAGATAAAATTTCAAAAATTAAAAGAGCAGAGGGCGAGGCAGATGCCATATTAAAAATACAAAGTGCCACAGCTTTAGGCTTAGAAAAAATTAAAAATGTACAATTTGATGATGGTTTAATTAGATATAAAAGTTTGGAAACATTAGAAAAAATGTCTAATGGACAATCAACCAAAATTATAATACCAAGTGAATTACAAGGTTTAGCAGGAACTTTGGCATCATTAGGCGAAACATTAAAGTAAATTTTTTGTTACAAATAAGGAATAATTAATGAATGTTTTTGATATTATAGGTCCAATAATGATAGGTCCCTCAAGCTCTCATACAGCTGGAGCAGCAAGGCTTGGTCGTACAGCACTTAAAATATTAGGGGAAAAAGCAAATTATGCTTTGATTGAATTTAGTGGTTCTTTTGCCAAAACTTATAAGGGTCATGGCACAGACAAAGCAATTATTGCTGGAATTTTAGGTTTTCATTCTTATGATGAAAGAATAAAAGACTCTCTTTCTATTGCTAAAAATAATAATTTAAATTATGAAATAAAAACTGTGCAAATACCTGATACTCACCCCAATACAGCTAGAATGACTCTAAAGGGAGAAAATTCTGAATGTATTGTTACTGGTGCTTCTATTGGTGGTGGCAATATTTTAATAACAAATATCAATGGCTTAGATGTTCATTTTTCTGGAGATCACACTACTATTTTAGTTATACATAAAGATAAAGCAGGTGCTATAGCAGAAGTTACAAATTATATTGCAAAAGCAAATGTAAATATTTGTGGTTTTAATCTTGGAAGAAATAAAAAAGGAGGTATGGCACTTATGACTATAGAAGTAGACAGCGAAATCCCAGATAGTATCATACAAGATTTTTATAAAATAGAAAGTGTCATAAAAGTAGTATTAATAAAAAAATTATAAAATTATGGATTATAAAAATTTAAAAGAAATTGCCAATTTATCAATTGAACAAAATAAAAAAATATCAGATATAGTACTAATTGACCAATCAAAAGAAATGTCTATATCTGAAAATGATTTATATAAAAAAATGGAAGAATCATTTGATGTAATGCTGAAGTCCATAGAACAAGGATTAGATAAAGACTTGAAGTCTACATCCAAACTCTCTGGTGGCGACAGCTACAGAATGCTGGAGTATTCAAAAAATAACCCTCTTATGGGTACATTTTTATCTAAAGCTTTAGCAAATTGCTTAGCTGTGTCTGAATACAATTCTTCTATGGGTAAAATTGTAGCTGCTCCAACTGCTGGCTCTTGTGGTATTCTACCAGGTGCTATATGCACTTTGTTCCTTGAAAATATGTGCAAAAAAGATGAGGCTATTATGTCTTTATTTACAGCTAGTGCAATTGGAATGGTTATTGCAAAAAATGCTACTATTGCAGGTGCAGAGGGAGGTTGCCAAGCAGAGTGTGGAGCAGCATCTGCAATGACTGCTGGTGCCTTAGTTGAAGTATGTAAAGGCAGTGTAGAAAATGTATTAGATGCATGTGCCTTTTCCATAAAAAATACTTTAGGTTTAGTATGTGATCCTGTTGCTGGCTTAGTTGAAGTTCCTTGCATAAAAAGAAATGTAGGTTGTTTATCTATAGCTTTTTCTAGTGCAAATATGGCTCTTAGTGGTATTAAATCTAAAATTCCTTTTGATGAATGTGTTTTGGCAATGAAAGAAGTTGGTTCTTCTATGCCTACTTCTTTAAAAGAAACAGCCTGCGGCGGTCTTGCTACTACTCCAACAGGCTTAAATATTAAAAATATGTTATTCGGTGAATAAAAATTATCTTTGCACTCTTCCTCTAATATTTCCTTTCACAAGTGATTGAACTTCTTCTTTTGATACCAAATTAAAATCACCTTGTATTGAGTGTTTTAAACAAGATGAAGCTGAGGCGAATTCTATTATATCTTGCATATTAAGCTCATCTAAAAATCCTGATATTAAACCTGCTGCAAAAGCATCTCCACCACCAACTCTATCTACTATATGCATATTATATTTTTTAGATATGTAAAAATTTTTATTATCATATAATACAGAAGACCAAGCATTATCATTTGCAGAAAAAGACTCTCTTAATGTAATTGCTACTTTTTCAAAATGATATTTTTCTATTAATTCTTTTGCAACTTCTTTGTAACCCTCTACATTTATTTTTCCATCATCTATATTAGTATCTTTTGCTTCTATACCAAATACATCTTTTGCATCCTCTTCGTTTGATATAAGAATATCAATATATGGGCATAATTTTGTAATGCTTTCTTTCGCTTCGTCTTTACTCCAAAGTTTTTTCCTATAATTTAAATCTAATGAAGTATTAATATTTTTTTCTTTTGCTTTCTTTAGTGCTTCCATACAAATATTAGGTAAATTTTCACCAAGAGCTGGAGTTATACCTGTTAAATGAAACCAAGAAGCATTATCAAATATTTTATCCCAATCAAAATCTTCTAATTTTGCACAAGAAATGCTTGATCCTTTTCTATCATATATTACTTTTGATGGACGCTCACTTGCTCCTTTTTCACAAAAGTAAATACCTATTCGATTTCCCTTTCTTAAAATATTGTCTGTATTTACATTGAATTTTCGTAAAGTATTAATTGCACATTGAGCAATATCATTGTTTGGCAATATTGAAATAAAAGAAGTATCATAACCATAATTTGATAATGAAACACACACATTAGCCTCGGCTCCACCAAAAGTTGCTTCATAATGATCAACTTGATTAAATCTTAAATAATTATCGGGAGCTAAACGAAGCATTATTTCACCAAATGTTACTATTTTTTTTGCCATTTTTTCCTCCTATTATATTAAATGATAAGCAAATCCTGCGTACTCTTTTTTTAAATAAATTAATCTCAAATTGCCTGATTCATCGAATGTTTTAGAATCTTCATCAAATTCATACCCTCTTTTTGTTAAATAGTAGTATGCTCTATCTACATTGTTGCAACCAATTGCAATATGACCATTAGTGCCTCTTCCTTTTTCATTCATAAATTCTATCTCATTTCTTGCAAAATAAGATTGTGAAGTTTTTCTTTCTTTGAAACCAAAAAGTGCTTCTATTTTTTTTACTTCACTTATACTTTCTTCTTCGTTAGCACAGTTTATTCCTATATGTTTTAAATTGAATCCTAATAATTTATTGATAGTATCTTTTGTTAAACTAGTGATTTTTTCAAATTCATTATTTTTTATCAAGTCTTTTTTTACTATAAATGATCCACCTATTGCTATTACTTTTTTTGATTTAAAATAATCATCCACATTATCAAAATTTATACCACCTGTAGGCATAAATTTAACATTTGGAAATGCAGCTCCAAGTGCATTAACCATTTTTATACCACCCATTTCTTCAATAGGAAATATTTTTACTATTTGTATTCCATACCCTATTGCTTTGGTAAGCTCGCTTGCTGTTTGAATTCCAGGATATACTGGTATTTTATTATCTAAGCAATACTTTACTAATTTCTCATCGAATCCAGGGGAAACTATGTATTTTGCGCCACACTCTATTGCTTCTTTTGCTTGTTCAATATTTAATATAGTACCAGCACCTACTAAAACATCTGGAAAATTTGATGAAATAATATTTATTACTTCTTTTGCTTTTTTTGTTCTAAATGTTATTTCTATAATATCTAAGCCTCCATTAATTAAAGCATTTGTTAATGGTATAGCTTTATTTTCATCATCTATTACTACGACAGGTATTATTCCAGATTGGTATATTTTTTTATCCACATCATTCATAATTATCTCCTTTTTGTTTTTCTTATTATATACTTTCTATGATAAAAATTTTTCTTTTTTACATTATAAAAATATTATACTAATCTTCTATACTAAAGTCAAAACAAATATTTATTATTTCTTAACTTATTATGAATTATATTATATAAAAATGCTATTTTCAATTGAAAATATCTTCATAATTCAATCATTTTATGATATACTTAAAAAAAATGAAAGGAAGAAAAATATGTTGGATTATACTTTAAAAAGAATAGGACTATGTATTGTTACTCTTTTTGTTATTATTACTATTACTTTTTTCGCTATGAATGCTATTCCTGGCGGTCCCTTTGATAGTGAAAAAGCACCATCTGAACAAGTAAAACAAGTTCTACTAGAAAGATATCATTTGGATAAACCACTTGGTGAACAATACATATTATATTTAAAAAATCTTCTTCATGGAGATTTTGGTGTATCATTAAAAACTGGAAGAAATATAAGTGATACTATTTCACAAACTTTTGGTATATCCTTAAGTATTGGATTTAGAGCGATTTTTCTTTCACTTATTTTTGGTGTATTCTTTGGCTCTATTGCAGCTTTCAATAAAGATCTATTTTTGGACAGATTTATTATGCTTTTTACAACTCTCTTTGTCTCCATACCCTCCTTTATAGCTGCTAGCCTACTCCTTTATATATTTTGTTTAAAATTAAAATTAATTCCAGTATGGAGTGTAGAAAACAAAAATTATATTCTTCCTGTAATTTCTCTTATGATTTATCCATTAGCAAATATTAATAGACTAACCAGAACTAGTATGATAGATGCATTATCTCAAGACTATATTAGAACAGCTAAAGCAAAAGGTGTGAGCACAAAAAATATAATATTTAAGCATGCACTAAGAAATGCTTTGATACCTGTTCTCACTTATATAGGCCCTATGAGTGCTTTTGTAATCACAGGCTCCTTTGTGATAGAAACTATTTTTACTATAGGTGGTCTTGGTATGGAATTTGTTACAAGTATTACTACTAGAGATTATTCTATGATTATGGGAACTTCTATTTTCCTTGCTAGCTTAGTTGTTATTATTTCATTAATATCTGATTTGTGTTATAAAATTGTAGATCCAAGAATAAAGTTTGATTGAGGTATATATGAATGATAAAAATTTATTAAGTATGCAAATTGATTTGTCAAAATTTAATGATTTATCAAAAATAGATAAATCGTACTTTGACAAGCTTACAAATGAAGAAAAACAAAATGTAGAAGAAATCCCAAAACAAATCTCCTTTTATAAAGATGCTTTCATAAAAATAAAAAATAACCCTCTAGCAATATTAAGTATTATTCTACTCTCTCTTGTAATCATTTTGATATTAGTAGGCATTTTTATTAATCCATATAAATATAATGAAATAATAACAATAAATGGAATAAGAGATGTAACAGCACAAGATTTAAAACCTTTTGAATACTCTTTAAATGAATTGGAAGAAATAAAAAATGGAGCAAAAATTTTTCCACATATATTTGGAACAGATTCAATTTGCCGTGATTATTTTGCAAGAGTTGCTATAGGTAGTGCTATATCTCTTTTTATAGGAATTTTTGCAAGTATACTAGTTCTCATTATAGGGCTTATTTATGGTTCTATCTCTGGGTACTTAGGTGGCAAAGTGGATTTGATTATGATGCGAATTTGTGACATAATTTATTCTCTTCCAGATATGCTTATAATTATTTTGTTATCTGTCATTCTAAACCCACTGCTTTCAAATAATTTAACAGGAATATTTGCTGACTTAGGTGTAAATATTATTAGTTTACTTATAGTGTTTGCTCTCTTGTATTGGGTTTCCATTGCAAGACTTGTTCGTGGTCAAATATTGTCTATACGAAAAAATGAATATATTGAAGCATGCAAACTTATAGGTACTCCAGTGCCAAGAATTATTAAAACACATATTATACCAAATTGTATGAGCATAATTTTTATTGCTACTACTTTACAAATACCATCGGCTATATTTACAGAAAGTTTTTTATCATTCGTAGGTCTTGGAGTTCAAATTCCTCTTTCTTCTCTTGGTTCTCTTGCAAATGACGCTAGAACAAGTATGAGTTTGTATCCTTACAAAATGATTATTCCTGCCTTATTAATCGCTATGCTAGTGTTATCATTCAATTTGCTTGGAGATGCATTTAGAGATGCATTCGATCCAAAGCTAAAAAAGTAGGTGAATATGAATAATATATTGGAAGTAAAAAATTTAGAAACAACATTCATAAACAAAGACAATAAAACTAAAGTCTTAAATGGCATAAGTTTTGATTTGCAAAAAGAGCATATCCTAGGTATAGTTGGCGAATCGGGTTCTGGTAAATCTGTAACAATGCTTTCTATAATGAAACTCTTAGATAAAAGAAATACAACAATAAACGGAGAAATTCTATTTTGTGGCACAGATATATCTAAATACAATGAAAAAGAAATGCAAAAAATAAGAGGAAAAAAAATTTCGATGATATTCCAAGATCCTATGACAGCACTAAATCCTGTTTGGAGCATAGGATATCAATTATTGGAGAGTATACACTTGCATACGAATTTAAGAGGTACTAGTGCTAGTGATAAGATAATAGAATTATTAACTCAAGTTGGAATAAGTGATGCAAAAGAAAGATTGTCTGTTTTTCCTCATGAATTATCTGGTGGTATGCGTCAAAGAGTTATGATTGCTATGGCTCTTTGCTCTAGCCCAGATATATTAATAGCAGATGAACCTACTACAGCACTTGATGTTACAGTTCAAGCAGAAATCCTAGAATTAATTAAATCATTAACAAAAGTTCATCATATGTCCACAATAATTATAACTCACGACTTAGGGGTAGTAGTTGATTTATGTGATGAAATATGCGTATTATATGCAGGTAGAATTTGTGAAAAGGGTACTACTTATGATATATTCAAAAATCCAAAACATGAATATACAAAAGGTTTACTCAATTCCGTTCCCACTCTAAAAGGAAATAAAAGAATGAACCCGATCGGTGGCAACCCAATCAACATTCAGGCTCTTCCAAGTGGATGCCCTTTTTATCCAAGGTGCAAATCTTCTATGAAAATATGTAAAATTGTAGTTCCACCACTTAAAAGTTTTGGCAATAACCATTATGCATCTTGTTTTATGAATGAAATTAATTCGGAGGACAAATAAATGAATACTCCAAAAACATTAATAGAAGTAAAAAATTATTCAAAATATTTTGAAATAAAAATTGGTTTTGGTAAAAAACAAACTTTAAAAGCTCTAGACAATGTAAATTTTACAATCAATGAGGGAGAAACTCTTAGCGTTGTTGGAGAATCCGGATGCGGAAAAAGCACACTTGGTAAAACTCTCCTTGGCTTACATACAGAAACTACAGGTTCTTTGTATTATAAAAATGAATTAGTAGATAATAATAAACGAAACTATTTAAGAGATAAAATGCAAATGATATTTCAAGATCCTTTTTCTTCTCTTAATCCAAGAATGACAATATTCGATATAATAAAAGAACCTATAGTTGTATTAAAAAAATATAAAAATAAAAATGATTTAGAAAAACAAGTTTATGATTTAATGGACTTAGTGGGTATTAGAAAAGAATATGCATCAAGATACCCTCACGAATTTTCTGGTGGGCAATTACAGCGTGTAGGCATAGCAAGAGCTTTATCTATTAATCCCGAATTTATAGTGTGCGATGAACCTGTGTCGGCACTTGATGTATCTATAAAAGCTCAAATAATTAATTTGTTTATGGATATTCAAGAAAAGAAACATATTACTTATCTTTTTATAACACATGATTTATTATCTGCAAGATATGTAAGCACTAGAATTATGATAATGTATCTAGGTCAAATAATGGAAATTGGAGATGCAAATGAAATAATAAATAACCCTCTTCACCCATATTCCAAAGTACTACTATCTTCTATATATGTACCAGATATAGATGAAAAAACTAAAACAAATCGTATCAAAGCTATAGGTGAAATTCCATCCCCACTAAACGCTCCTATTGGTTGTCCATATTTTAATAGGTGCCCTTTTGCAAAAGACATATGTAAAAATGAAAAACCTATTTTAAAAGATGTTTATTTCAATAATAATTTAAATAGAAAGGTGGCGTGTCATATATGTTAAAAACGAATAAACAATATAAATTAATATTTATTATGATACTTCTATTTTCATCTTTTTTTCTATACTCTTGCCAAGATGTAAATGGAAATGACAATGTAGGACAGGGTGAAAAAGGAGTCGTAGCAAAAATTGACTGGACTGAATATGATACTCTAATTTCTAATATTGCAAAAGAAACAGATCCTACTTTGCGTATGCAAATGATGCATAGAGCAGAAGATATTATAATGGAAACTGGTGCACAAATTCCTATTTTAAATGTTATAAATAAAACTTTAATAAAACCTGAACTTAGTGGTGTATATATTACATCTACTGGTTTAGTAAATATTAATCAAGCTTATATGCCAAATAAAGATATTTTGAGTATGAAAATAATTACTGAACCATCGGGTTTAGCATTTAATCTTCTTTCTACAGAAGATACTACTTTTCTTTGCAATGCTACATCTGCTTTATTAACAAAAATAGATAAAAACGTAAAAACAACTCCTTCCGCAGCAAAAGATATAGAGATTTCTAGTGATAAACTTACTTATACTTTTACATTAAGAGATAATTTAAAATGGTCAAATGGAGAACAAATAAAAGCAAGTGATTATGAATACAGTTTTCGCTTTAGTGCTGCAGAAGAGAATGCAGCTGAAGCACGAGATTTTTTTAAGTATATAGATGGATATCCAAATAATTTAAATATAAAATCAATTGATAATGAAAATAAATTAATAATAAAACTTCAATATCCTTGTGCTTATTTTTTAGATATAGCAGCATATCCTACTTGTATGCCTCTTTATAAAAATGATATAGAAAATGCAAAAGGATATAAGGATGAAAATGGCAAAGTAATAGATCCAAAAGCATGGGGTCAAACAATTGAAAGAGTGTATAGTGGACCTTATATAATAAGTGAATGGAAACACCGTGAATCTATAACATTAAAGAAAAATCCATATTATTATGATAAAGATACTGTAAAAACTAATCAAATTGATTTAATGCTCACACAAGATGATGCTGTAATATATGATGCATATAAAAATGATGATATATGTTTTATTAAAAAAGTATCATCAAGTATTCTTCGTGATATAAAAGATAGTGATGAGTTGCATAGTTTTCCTCTTCTATCTATAAATTATATGATTTTCAATGTGAATTCCAAAATATTTGAGGGACTAACTATGGAAGAAGCATCTACTTTTAGAAAAGCTCTATTTTATGCTATAGATAGAGAATTTATAGTCAATGTTGCTTTACAAGGTGGTGCTATTCCTGCAAATACTCTTGTTCCAAGTGCTTGCTTAGATGGAAACGGTGAATTATTTAAGAAAAATAGTGAATATTATACTTATCCAGATAATACTAATGGTGAACTAGGATATTTTCCAATAAAAAGAGATATAGAAAAAACTAGACAAATTCTTAAATCATTAGGATATAAATTTGATAAAAATAACAAACTTGATACTCCTATTACTATAGAATATTTGTTTAATCCATCACAAATAAATTCCCTAGTTGCAGAGTGTATACAACAAGACTTATTGGAACTTGGTATAAGAATTAAACCTACTAGTATGGAAATAGCTCAATTTCTTTCTCAAAGAGCAACAGGGCAGTTTAATTTATCTCGTGGTGGTTGGAATTTGGATTATGATGATCCAAGTTCATTTCTAGATATAAATGCAAGTAAAAGCCCAAATAATTTTGCACAATATGGAAAATAAAATATATTAAATAATCAATATACAAAACTATAATATAGTTTTAGTATTAAAATAAAAAGATGTCACGGAGTATGATTTGTGGCATCTTCTTTTTTTACTTAATATTTTTTATTGGCTACAATATTAAAATTAATACTACTTGTTTAAAAAATTAAAATTAGTGATTGATTAAAAATCTACTTCTGTATCATAATAACAACATTTAAGTAACTCTTCCATTTCTTCTTGATTTACTTTTCTAGGGTTAGAACCAGTACAAGCATCTAATATAGCATTTTTTGCTATTTCCTTATATCTCTCTAAGAAAATATTTTCTGGTACGAATCCTTCTTTTGCTGGTAATCCATCTACTCCATAGTTTTTGATGCAATGAGGAATGTTTAATTTATCATTCATATCTCTTAAATAATTTATTAATAATTTTACTTTTTCTTTATCTCCACTACCACCAAGTCCCATATAATCTGCTATAACTCCATATCTTTTAATTGCTTCTTCATTTTTTGCGTTAAATGCAATTACTTTTGGAAGATACATTGCATTTGCTGCACCATGTATAATATGTGCTCCTAAATCTGCAAATGCTGCACCAGTTTTGTGTGCCATTGAATGAACAATTCCAAGTAGTGCATTAGAAAAAGCCATACCAGCTAAACATTGTGCATTATGCATTGAATCTCTTTTTGTCATATCATCATTGTATGAATCTACTAAATCTTCTTGTATCATTTTGATAGCAAACATTGCAAGTGGATCTGTATAATCTGTGTGAGCTGTTGATACATATGCTTCTATAGCATGAGTCATTGCATCCATTCCTGTATGAGCAACTAATTTTTTTGGCATTGTTTCTGCAAGATCTGGATCCACTATAGCAACATCTGGAGTAATTTCAAAATCTGCTATAGGATATTTTATTCCTTTATTATAATCTGTTATTATAGAAAAAGCAGTTACCTCTGTTGCTGTTCCAGATGTAGAAGAAATTGCACAAAAGCGTGCTTTCTTTCTTAATTTTGGTAAGCCAAAAACTTTGCACATATCTTCAAATGTAGTATTTGGATATTCGTATTTTATCCACATAGCTTTTGCTGCATCTATTGGAGATCCACCGCCCATAGCTATAATCCAATCTGGTTGGAATTTTTGCATTGCTTCTGCACCTTTCATTACTGTTTCTACAGATGGATCAGCTTCTATCCCCTCGTAAACTTCAACTTCCATTCCTGCTTCTTTTAAATAATTTTCAGCTCTTTCTAAAAAACCAAATTTTTTCATACTTCCGCCACCAACCAAAATCATTGCTTTTTTTCCATCAAATGTTTTTAGAGCTTCCAATGCTCCCTTTCCATGATATAAATCTCTTGGTAATGTAAATCTGTTCATTTTATTATCCTCCATTTTTATTTGTAATTTATATTAATTTTTATTAATACCTAATTTAAAAATATGATACATTGATATTTTTACCCATTTTTTCTAGAGCTTTTGTTAATTCATCTACTATGCTCATTTTTTTATCAAAACCTAAATTTGTATCATTTATATATGCTGCATTCGATGCTTTTCCTACAAAAAAATTAATATCTGTTGCTTCTTCAAAAAGCATTTTGGATACAAGAGATGCACCATCTTTTTTATAGCTCCATTTTTCAAAAGCCTTGTTGTCTAATAAATAATCATTTGCATACTCTAATACTTTTTTTAATGTTATTAATCCCTCTGTTACAAGATCGCACCCACAAAGGTAAGATATAGGTGGTATTTCAGGATCTAAATTGTTTGAACTAGGCTCTAATTCTTTATTTAAATATTTTGATGCGATTTTAGATGTTGTGCCACCACATATAATATGTTTACCCTCTTTTGCAAAAAATAAATTTAACATTTTTTCACAATCGCTCTTTATTTCAGGTGGTCCAAAGCATAAATTTACACTTAGTCTCTTTTTAATTTTAATTGCACAAACACTTGCATCATCTAGTGGCTTGTTTTTATATAATCTATTTGTTTCTTCAAGAAGTATGGTTGCTAATGTTTTTGCATTAAATCCTACATAATAAAATGTTGTTAAAAAGTCAATTATGTCGCTTCTTTTCCACTTTAAATTATAATTTATACTCTCTCCTGCATGCTCCACTCCATCTGAAAAAGCTACTAGTATGTCATTTTCTTTTAAATCAATCTCTGTTTTAATTATTTCTTTATTTGAAATATTAATCTCATAAAATGGTAATTCAAAATTTTTTCCATCTCTAAGTAATATAGTTTTTGGATTATCATATTGTATTACTTCTGCTTTTTCATTGTTTTGAATTCTTATAATTGTAAATGTTGAATATGCTACTTTTCTTTCTTTACAAACAGGAAGTGTATCTATTATTGTTTTTACACATTCTTCTAAATTTAAACCCTCACAAAGCATTGTTGATATAATTTTTGATGTTAAAATTGATAATATATTTGCTTTTACTCCACTTCCTAGTCCATCTGCAAGCACTATTATTTCATAATTATTTTCTTTATTATTCAATACTTCTATATGATCACCACACAGCTCTTCGTTGTAGTGATTGATACTCACATATCCTATATCAGAAAATAAATTATTCACTGTCTTCATTTCTTATTTGATCCTTTAATTTTGTGAGTGCTATTTTAGTTTCTGCTGTAGTTTCTCCAAGGAGTGATGCTATTTCTTGTACTATTCTCATTTGTTTTTCTACTACTTTATCTGCTACTTCAATAGTTTTTTTACTTATTTCTTTCTTTTTATTATTTTCATTCTCTTCATTGCTTACATCTCTAAAAATCGCTATTAAATTTTTTGATACTTTTTCTTCTACTATAGTAAGCTCCAAGAATTTATCAAACTCTGCATAATAATTTCTTTTATTAAAAACTTTTTCTTTTTTTTCTCTTACCAAAATAAAATCACTAGGATTTATTATACGAACAAGTGGCTCTCCTAACACATCTTGTTTTTGTTTTATATTTAATAACTTTTGTGCTGCATTGTTGATTTCATCTATTTCATAATGTTCATTTACAACCATTATACCGTTTGGTGTATTATCTAAAATATTATTTGTAAAACTTTCAGATTTTTTCATAAGAAAAGGTAAACACATTGTAATCTCTGCTTTGCCATAATAAATTGCTTTTGCTTTTTCTTTGCAAGTATCATATCCACAACTACCACAATTTAATTCATCCTCTTTCTTTGTTTTTCCCATTTGTTTGAGAATATTTAATATATCTTCTTCTGATGGTTCTGTTATTTTATTTTGCGTAGTGGTATATTTAAATAACAAATCTTTTGATTCTAACTCTTTTATATCAAAATCTTTTTTTTTAGCTGTTTTAATTACATTGTTGTAATTTGTTAATGGAGTATTCCCTTTCTTTTGCATTATGGGACCATTTGAGCAACTACCAATGCAAGATGACATCTCTATAAAACAATGATTGATTTCTCCATTTTGTATGTCTTCTAAAACATTTTTACAATTCTCAATACCATCTACAGAAATATATGTGTATAGTGGATTTTTATTAAGCATCGATTTTAATATGCCACCATTTGTAGGAAATAATCTTGTAAGCCCTTTTTCTTCATTTTTTACTGTTTCATTTTTTAATGTTATTTTTGCTTTCTCAAACATAGAATTTAATTCATCAAATGTGAGTGCTGCATCTATTTTATCTCGATATGCTTCATCCTTTTTTGATAAGCAAGGGCCAATAAATACTATTTTTGCTTTTGGGTATCTTCTTTTTATATCTGTAGCATGTGCATACATTGGTGTTTTTACTGGTGCTAAGTATTTTACTAGTTTAGGATAATATTTTTCTATAATTAAATTTATTGTATGACAACAAGATGTGATTATGACATTTTGCTTTTCTTCTAATACTATTTTTTCATACTCTTTTTTTACCATCAAGGCACCTTTTGCTGTTTCTTCTGCATGAGAGAATCCTAATTCTTTTAATGCTCTTTCTAGTGAAGTAAAATTTAGTTCTTTAAAATATGCAGCAAATGATGGAGCTACACTCGCTATAACTTTGTCTTTTCCATTAAGCAATGCTTCTACTATTTCTCTTTCTTCAGCAATTTGTTTTGCGTTTTGTGGACATACTACAAAACAATTTCCACAAAGAATACATTCATCTTGTATTACTGTAGCCAAATTACCAGAAAATCTAATCGATTTTACAGGACAATGTCTTATACATTTATAACAATTTTTACAATTTGATTTTTCAAATTTTAAAAATTCTACCATTTGTTCTCCTGCTTTTTAATACTTTTATACATATAAATATAACCTATGTTTATTTTTTTGTAAAATAACAAAAGCCACATATCGATATAACAAAATCGTTATGTGGCTTATTAATCATTATTATATTATTATATTATTTTGTTTTTTATTTTAAATCATTTTTTAATTCATTTTTAATAATATTTATTTTTTCTAAAAACTGTTTATCAATTTGTGATAATTTATAATCATTTTTATAAATGAGAACATCTTTATATATTTTATCATTATCTATACATTTCTTTTGGACTAATTTATACCTTTGTAGTAATCTTTTTGGTACGGGAGATACCCACATAAATGTATTTGGTGACTCTGATAACAAATCCATTTGACTGCCTCTTTCAAATACATATATATGTTTATCTATATCTTCAGATATTTCATTTTTTCTTAAAGTGCTAAGAGACATTGATGGTACAAACGGATCTGCATGTGCTATTTCAACATAAGATTTTAAGTCTTTAATAAATATTTTTTCTTTTTTTGCAAGTTTACTCTTATTAGAAAAAAGCAATAAATAATGAAAATTAAAAATTGTTTCATAATGCATATCTTTTTCTTTCAATAATTCTTTAAACTTTTCATCATATGTGTCTTGATATCTAATAATTCCTAATTTATAATCTGAATCACAAATATTATTAATTGCTCTAAGAGCATTTGTTTCTTTATAAAATGCTTCTAAGCCACAATCAATATTCATTTCTTTTATGTATTCTGTAAATGCTGTAGAAATATAACTTGCTCTTGGTACAGATATAGAAAATTTAATTTGCTTTTTCTTATTTGTATTGTACATCTCTTCTATTGCATCTACTTGGCGTAATATGCTTCTTGCATATTGAAGAAATTCTTCACCCTCTAATGTAAGTATTATTCCTTTTGATGTACGCTTAAATATATTTATACCCAAAGAGCTCTCAAGCTCTTTTATAGCTCTACTCAAATTGGGTTGTGTTGTATATAATCTGTTTGCTGCTTTTGTCATAGACAAAGTTTCAGCTATTTCAATTGCATATTTTAAATGAATAAGATTCATATTTTACCTTATGTTATGCTTTATTTATAGAACCAAACAAAGTTAATTTTTCTTTTACTGTCTCTTTTATTGCTTCGTAACCAGGCGCTAAAATTTTTCTTGGGTCATAGCCTTTACCTACAAGGTCTTTTTTTTCTTCAAAATATTTTCTTGTTGCACTTGCAAATGATAGTTGACATTCTGTATTTACATTTATTTTAGATACTCCCAAATCTATTGCTTTTTTAATCATATCTTCTGGAATACCTGTTCCACCATGAAGAACTAATGGCATATTGCCTACTTTTTCTTTTACTTTTGCTAGTGTGTCAAAAGAAAGGCCCTCCCAATCATCTGGATATTTGCCATGAATGTTACCAATGCCTGCTGCAAGAAAATCTATCCCTAAGTCAGCTATTAATTTACATTCTTCTGGGTTTGCATGCTCGCCTTTTGCTTTTACTCCATCCTCTTCTCCTCCTATAGCTCCTACTTCTGCTTCTATAGAAACATTCATTTTGTGTGATTCTTCCACTAATTCTTTTGTCAATTTAATATTTTCATCAATGCTATAATGAGAACCATCAAACATAATAGAAGAAAAACCAGCTTCTAAACATTTTTTAGCTCCCTCATAAGTGCCATGGTCTAAATGTAAGGCTACTGGCACTTTAATTCCTAAGCTTTCTATCATAGAAACTACCATTTCTTTTACTACCTTAAAGCCACCCATATACTTTCCTGCACCCTCACTTACTCCTAGTATTATTGGTGATTTTAATTCTTCACTTGTTAAAAGAACTGCCTTAGTCCACTCAAGATTATTGATATTAATTTGTGCTACAGCATAATGCTCCTTTAGTGCTTCACACAGCATTTCTTTTGCATTTACATACATAAAAAACCTCCTTAAGATTTGAAAATTTTTAAATTTATAGTTAATAAAAACAAAACAACAGTTGCAAATATTTCTACTATTACAATCGATAAAAAATTACTAAATAAAAAATTTATAGAATTAATTTGATAAAATAACCACGCACCTATCAAAAAACAAAATAAGTAATGAAAAAATATTCCACTTAAATTATCATTAAATAATCCAGATATTAAAATGCCACTAGTAGAAACTACAAAAGATGTAAGAATAAGTATGATGCTTAAGTATAAATATTTTACTAGTGAAAAACCACCAAATATAAATGATAAAGAAAAAATAGGCAAAATAGAAATAATAATGAAAATTAAAGAATAAGTAGAATGCAATATTTTTGCTAAAACCAATTCTCCTTTTGAAATATTAGTAGTCATTATCATATCTAGGTGTCCATTTTGTTTTTCTTGGTTTAAAGAACCAGCTACAAATATTGGTCCAATAATTAAAACTAAAGCAAATATACCTAGTGTCATTATTTTCATTACATTCAAAATAATTATATAGTTCAATTCTCTTTTTACATAAGCTTCACTCAATGTTTCATTGAAAAGAATTAATAAAACAGCTGCAAAAATAATACCAATAATCATACTTAGTATTGGAATGATTTTTCTTCTCTCATATAAATATACTTCTCTTTTAAAAATCGTAATTATGTTCATATTCGCTCACAAATGACCTTATTCCAAATTTATTTTGAACCAATTTATATAATAATTCTTTTTCATCTTCCTCTTTTCCAGAAAATCCTAAATAAAGTACACTCCCTTGCAAGGTAATGTCTTGTACTAATTCCTCTCTTTTCAAAAAAGAAATAATATTATTATAATCTGAATCAATTTCTATAATTAATTTTTTTTGAAAAATTGATGTTTTTATTATATCTTTAATCGCACCATATTCACTTATTTTTGTGTGTTCCAAAATGCCTATATGAGTACAAAAATTTCTTACTTCTGAAAATTGATGTGATGTAAGTATAATAATTTTACCCTCTTCTCTCAAATCGTGTAATATACTTATAAATTCTTCTTTAGAAAAAGCATCTAATCCGTCTAGTGGCTCATCTAAAATAAAAATATCTGGATTTGCTATTAGTACTCTTGCCAAAGCTACAATTGCTTTTGTTCCTTTAGAAAAAGTATCTACTAATTCTTCTTTTCTATTTTCTAAATATAATTTCTTTAGTACCTTATCTACTTTATTTTTTCCTCTTATTCCATAATAAGAATAACAATTTGCATAAAAAATTAAATATTCATATAGTGTATAATTTGTTTCGCTTTCAAATCTATCTGAAATATATCCAATTTTTTTTATTTTATTCCTTTTTATATCCTTGATTTTTATTCCATCTATTAATATCTCTCCTTCATCCTTTTCGATTAGAGAAAGTAATAATTTAAGCATTGTAGTTTTTCCTGCACCATTTCTTCCAATAAGTGCAAAAATAGAAGCATCTTCTATTTTAAAAGATACATTTTGCAAAACAATATTATCAAAAAAAGATTTTTTTACATTAATAAATTCAATCATTATGCTTCATCCTTTTTCTCAAGTACTCTAAATGTAGGTAAATAAATTGGTCTATAGAACATATCTTTACTATATTGCTCAAATCTTACTCGTATACTATTTGCTGGAGATAAATAATCATTTAATTGTTCTTTTTTTATTTCATTTGTTCCTATCAAATCATAATTTAATGTATTCCTATTATAAAAATAAATTTTACCATCAAATGGAACTGTGTAATCTAGAGCATCTTTTGGCATTTCTATATTATCTATAAAAAGTTTTTCTATAGTACGATTTGAATTAAAATAGTATTCGTTCTCTACAGGAGTATCTCCGCTTATTGTATTATCGACTATATTATAATTACCATTTATTTTTCTTGCTTCCTTTGCTAATGAAAGCGATTCATAATAATTTTTTGATTCTCTTGATACATTAGCATCTTTTGATAAAAATGTTATTCCCTCTATGTCTTCTAAATCATTATCAATAAGTGTGGATATATCATTATCTTGTATAAATCCCATTATTTTTGCATTGCTATAAAAACCTGTAATATGTGTGTCCAAATAATGCTTTATTATTTTATTATTAGGATAATCTCCCAAAGCTTCAGACATTTGATAATTATTCATTATAGGCATATCTATAAAAGTAAAATTATCTATATTTATTGATTCTCCTGCTTTTAAGTCTCCTATTTTTATTATGCCATTAAAAAATACTAATGATAAATCTGTAATATCATAATTCATATTATTTTTTATATAACCACTTGGCACATTATTGTATATATCAATAGAACTTTCTATATTATAATTTTGTTCATTAACTGATTTTTTTGTTGCACTCATAAAAGAAGAAAAGAATGGTTCTTTGCTATGTATTATTACATTATTTTTTTCATTGGTATTAGAAATTACAGTCTTATTTATACTTGTATTATTTATATCTTCTTTAGAAATATTTTTATTAATATTGCCAATTAATACATTTATATCTGTTCCTATATCTGTAGTATATTTATACTCTCCCTCTTCTGGAGTCCTAATATTGAACATTATTTTTTCTTCTGCAGATGTATCTGTCAATTCTATGGTTTTTACAAAAGTAACAAAATTATTTTGCTTTCTAGAATTAGAAAAAAATATAATTATGATTATTACAAATATAAATGAAGTAAAAATCATTGTCATAATATAATAATGTCTTCGATACTTATGTGTATAAAAAATAATAATAGCTATTAAATTTATAAACAAATATATGCCACATATTATCATTACCATACTCATATTGGGTAGCAAAGATGATTCTACTATATTTATAAGCTCAGATATTGTTTCTAAATCATTATTTGATCTTGTACCAGCTGAAAGCTGATAAGAGTATAATCTTGTTTGACCAATTATTTTAGATAAAAAATCATTTATTATTTCTGGATGACTATCTACATAATTAGCAATATCTCCAAAAGAAAAAGTTGCATTGGAAAGAATCCCCGCACCAATAGACTTGTTTCTAAGTAGTTGCACTCCATCTATTTCTTCTATTATTGTATTTCCATCAAAATCATAATTTGTCAAATTTAATTCTATTTCATCTCCATAAGGTACTAAAAGAGATGAATTGATTGCAAAATTAACTTTCTTAGTATATGTGTTTACTGGTGAAGTTAAATATGTTTCAAAAATATTTGGTATAGCTTCCATTCCATCGCTTCCTGTCCCTAGTATTACTATGCCTCCACCGTGTATGAAGTTAAAAATATTTCTCTCCAACTCCCCAGCTAAATTTGAGCAATCATAATCTGATATTAGTAGAATGTCTAAGCTATCAAATATTGAAAGATTTCTTTGCAATTTTCTTTTATCTAAATTAATTACTTTTGTTTTTATAGAGTTATTACTTATATTTACTTTGTCAAAATAATCTAACTTCCATGGAGTATCAGACAATATTCCAATAATAATATCTGTATCCAAACTTTGTACATCTATATTTAATTGTTCCTCTGTTATTAATTCCTTTTTGTCATTTAATATTTGAATTAATAAATTATTAATATTTGATCCAATTGAAAGAGAAATATTTTTATATACTATAGAATCAGCCATCATTTCTAGCTCGTATTCATATTGAGCTAATGAATACTCTTTATCATACATATATACTTCTATATATCCTAAAAATGGACTCTTTTCTCTATTTTCTATTATTAGCTCTATTGGTAATTTTTTTCCTGCTTTTGCTTGATTATCTACACCATAAGTCAAATCAAAGCGAATATCTGCTGCTTTAGTTGGAATAGTAAATAGTACAATAATAAAAATTAATACTATTAAATTTTTGATTATATTTTTTTTCATATTTCTTTTATATTTTCTTCTTTTAAATCCAAATTTAATGGAAGTCTTACAATAAATCTAGTTCCTTTTTCATCAGATAAAACATTTATTGATCCATTGTGCATATCTGTAATGCTTTTTGCTATAGCAAGACCTAATCCTGTACCACCTGTAGTTGTTTGACGAGCTTCATCTACTCTATAAAATTTATCAAATATTTTATTTATATCCTCTTTTTTTATTAATTTTCCAAAATTTATGACTTCTATTTTTACTATGTCTTGATTTATATCTTTATCTATTTTTACTTCAATTCTTTTTCCATCTGAACCATATTTTATGGCATTTGAAAACAAGTTTTCAAATAGTCTTGCTATTAAATTGCCATCCACTTGTATAACTATACTTTGTTCGTTTGATACAATTGTGTATTTTAAATTATTTTTTTCAAATAAAGGATATGTTTCATCTAACAATTGTTGCATTAATTTTACTATATCTACTTCTTGTAAGTGGACATTTTCTTTTCCATAAGTAAGTTTTGTATATGAGAATAATTCTTCAATTAAATTTTGTAATCTTTTTGATTTGCTATATACTATATCAATATATTTTTTTTCTTCATCTGTATTATCGTTTGATTTTATTAATTCCAAATATCCTAGAATTGATGTAAGTGGAGTACGCAAATCATGTGCAATATTTGTAATTAACTCGTTTTTTGTTTTTTCTGATTCTCTTTCGCTCTCCATTAACTTTCTTGTTCTATCTATCATCTTATTAATATTGTTTGCAAGATAAGCAAATTCTGAAGAATCATCTATGTTTAGTTTGGTTTGAAAATTACCATTTGATATTTTTTCAATAGAATTTATTATTAAATATATTTTATTTATACTATTTCTTTCCAATATTAAAAAAGAAATCATAAAAATGATTATTCCAATAATAAAGTATATTACTATCATATAAGCATTTGTTGATAAAAAAATTGCTATAGGATTATCTAAACCATTTATTTTTTCTTGAAGCGTTACAATTTTTGATATATTATAAACTAAAAACAACTCAAAAATAATTGCTATTATACTTGATATAACAACATTAATTACTAAATTTGTATAATGAGTTTTATAATAATTATTTCTCAATCTTATATCCAACTCCCCAAACAGTTGTTATTATTTGATCGAAATTTCCTTCTTCTCTTAATTTATTCCTAAGTCTTCTTATATGCACCATTACAGTATTTGTAGCATCGTATGCTTTTTCTGTCCATACATTTTCAAAAATTTCATCTGTAGAAAAAACTTTACCTGCATTTGATGCTAGTAAATATATAATATTAAATTCTATAGGTGTTAATTTTATATCTATGCCATCAATAACAAATTTGTGTGATGATTTATCTATTACAAAATTTCTCATTTCTATTCTAGTTTCTTTTGGGGCACTCTCTCCCTTTAAAGGATTTAATTCGTTGAAGCGTCTCAATTGTGCTTTTACTCTTGCTATTAATTCCAAGGGGTTAATAGGTTTAGTAACATAATCATCTGCTCCTATAGATAATCCTGTAATCTTATCTTGTTCTGAAACCTTTGCTGTTACCATAATAATAGGAATATTTGATATTTCTCTTATTTTTTTACAAGTTTCTATTCCTCCCATTTTGGGCATCATAACATCTAAAAGAACTAAGTCAATTTGTTTTTCTTTTATTATTGTTAATGCTTTAAATCCATCCTCTGCTTTAAATACTCTAAAATCATGACTGAGTAAGTGTATTTCTATTAATTCAGCTATTTCTTTTTCATCATCAACTACTAATATATCTTTACCATCCATAAAATTCTCCTTTCAAGAGTCCATTTCTTTTAGCTTTTTTAGCATATCTAGTATAATTTCTCTTGTATACTTTCCTATATTTTTTTTATCTTCTATTTTCAATTCATTTATATCTATTGCTTCTCCAATTTGTACATACACTTTTGCTTTTTTAACTTTTGGAAAATGTTTTTCAAATAAATCATCTGTTTTATACATTGCTACGGGAATGATTTTACATCCTGTTTTTTTTGCTACCTCGAATGATCCCTCTTTGAATGGAAGCATATCAAGTGGATTTTCATTTTTACACCTTGTTCCCTCTGCGAATATCCAAATTGAAATACCTTTTTTTACAGTTTCTATAGCATTTATTATTGTTTTAAACTCTTCTCTAATATTTCCTCTATTTATGAAAAGTCCATGAAGTTGTTTATTCCATGAGTTTAAAATAGGTACTTTTGATATTTCTTTTTTTGCTATAAAACCTGTTGGTGCTTTTACTATGGTATAAGCAAGTAATGTATCTAGTTCTGATCTATGATTTGCTATATATAAATATGTTTCATTTGTTTTAATATTTTGTTTACCATCTAAGTATAAATCAATACCTGTAATAAATAAAATAATATGTGATACTATTTTAACATATTTTAATAATAATATATCTTTTATTTTAGTATTAAAAAATCCAATTAACAATATTATTAAGTAAAATATTTGACCTATTGTTGCAAATACAATCAAAAATAGTATTTCTATAATTAATCTAATCATTTTCCCTCTTATATTACATCAGCAAAATGCGGACGCAATTTTTTAAATGTCTTATAACCCAAAATAAATAAAATAATTGTTATAAACCAAAAATAAATTGTAAGCACTAATTCATTATTGAATATATCTCCTATCATTGCTTTTCTATATCCTTTTACTATATAATAAAAAGGATTAAGTTTTATAAGAAGTACCACTATAGGTACTTTATCTATAAACATTGATTCATCGTACATTATAGGGCAAAGCCATATTCCAAATTGAATACATATACCAACTATTTGCATCATATCTCTAAAAAACACAATTATAGAAGAAGTAAAATATCCTAATGCAAGAGAAAACATACCACAACAAAAAGAATAATATATTATCATTAGCATATTTGTAGAAAAATGTTGTTTTGTAATTAAAAAAACTAAAAGCATTATTATAACAAAACAAGTATGCACCAATATTGCAGATAATAATTTTATAATTGGCAATAATTCTACTTTAAAAACTACTTTTTTTACTAAGAAATTATATTCAAGTAATGACGATGTTTCATGAACTAGTGCTTCTTGAAAGAAAAACCAAGGCACAATTCCTGGTATAAGCCAAATAACATATGGTACATTTGATACTGGTGGTGTAGCTCTAAATCCTATTTGAAAAATAAATGTATATATTAAAACTGTTACTGTGGGTTGAATAAACATCCATAATACACCAAAATATGATCCCACAAATCTTTTTTTGAAATCATCTTTTGCAAGAATTATTAACATTTTTCTTTCTTTATATATTGTTGATATTAGTTCTATCATTTTTTGTCCTTATTTAGTAATTATCAATATTATCAAAAAATAAAGGATTCATACTATATTTTTTGCATTTTTTAATACTAATACTTTTGTAATTTTTGCCTTTTTTGTATCCTAAATATTTACATAAAGAATAAATAAACAATTTGAAAATATTTATAATATCTAATTTTTTTAAAAAATAACAAAATGAATTTTTTACTAACTTCTTTCCCTCATTTATTGATGGAATTGAATCAAAATCTATTTTTATAGAGTATTTTCTTTTTTCTTCATTCATCATACTTTGAGATACTCCAATATCAAAATTTCTTTTAAAATACTCTTCTAAAGTATAATTATGAGAATGATACACTTTTGCACTTGATTTGTAAAGCACCTTGTATCCACTTTGTATAGCTTTGTAAGCATAAAACATATCTTCATTTAATATTACATTATTTTCAAACCCACCTAAGCTTTCAAAAATATCTCTTTTATAAATTTGGCACACATTAGAGCAAAAATAATTTTTAATACCATATTTTGTTTCTGTATTTTTGTCTTTTATAATATCTTTATCGCCATAATTAAATTCTCTTGTATATTTTTCTATTGCATTTGTATTGGGATAAGGGATTTGCCTTGCATATGCACAAGATATATTTTTATCACTATTAAGACCATTCAATAAGTTTTCTATCAAATACTCATTGTATGGAATAGCATCTTGCGTCATAAAAATAAAATAAGGGGAGGTTGTATTTTTTACTAATTCATTTCTTGATGTACCATGATTAAATTCTTTTGGATCAATAGTTTCTTTTTCTACAATATTACATTTTATACTTTGCATTTTTAATGATTCTCTTAATGAAAAGTATTTTTCATTTGGTTTATAAAGCATTATGAAAACATCTATATTTGTATTCACATTCTCTCCTCTTTAGTAATTGAAGATTCTTTCCAAAATAAAGCCAAAAATAATAATATCATAATTGTAATATGTGCTATACTAGCACCTATTATACCATATTCATTCACAAAATATAATGATAAACAAATTGATAAAATAAATATAAAAATATAAATATATAATATTGATTTTTGTTTATTTTTTATTACTAAAATATAATATGCTAATGAAGACAATGAATAAAACATTCCTGCTATAGTTGAAAGAATAATAATTATTTTAGATGTGTTATGCATATCTTTATATGCATAAGAAGTAAAATAATCTAATATTGGTAATGATATTTTTAAACTTAAACTAATAATTAATAAAAGCAAAAGTGAAAGCATAATTATTTGAGTATACACTTTTTTTCTTAAGTTTTTATATTCCTTATTGCTTTTTGAATGATAAAATGATGACAACGCTCCTATATGTGGTCTAATAATAAAACTTGCAAAAACAAATAATAATGAAGATGGCATAAAATATATTGCATAATATCCATTTTGTATGTCGCCTAAAATGTATTCGATTGTATATTTGCTTATAGCGAATATAAAAAAATCTAAAAATATTGTTAAAAATAATGGAAGACTTTCTTTAAATAAATTTTTAATTTTATTTTGATTATATTTCAAATCATCAAAAAGAAACTTCTTATTAAAACTTGTAATATATGCTACAAGAATTTTCGCAATTAATGCTAAAATAATAGAAATAAATAAATTTTTAAATAAAATAATACTTGTTATTAATACAAAATCATATATTATTATTCTAAAAAAAATAGCTTTTCCTGTTAGGTCTAACCTATTCTTTCTTTGCATTTCGCAATCATATACATCCATAAATCCCTCAAAAATATTATTGCTTGATAAAATAAACAATATAAGGATTTTTTTTAAAGAATAGTCATTAAATAAAAAACAAGATATTAAAAAAATAAATAAAATTAAAATTGATGCTAGAGATGTACACTCTCTATGTTTTTTATACTCAAAAAAAGAATATTGTTTTTCTATATCTGCAATATGAAGAGATCTTACACCAAAGTATGACAAAATAAAAAAATGCTGTCCCAAAGTAGAAAATCCATAATTAAAAATACCCCCCTCTTCTTTTCCAATAAAACTAACTACTACCATTGTAAGTAGTATAGAAGAAAAAGCATATGTAAAAGAACCTATAGCGTACCAAAATGTGTTCTTGTTTAATTTAATTTTAATTTTATTCACTTTTTTAATTTTTTATGATATAATTTTTTTTTATGAGATATGTTGTTTTTCAAAAAATAAATATTTTATTAATAATAATTTTAATAACTACTATTTCATATGGTGCAACTGTAAGCGCATCTAATGATTATGATATTCCTGCAAGTGAAGAAGAAATTACATATGAAGAAAATGGTGTCATATATCACTCTGCAAAAATATATAATCCTATACATTATGTTATCAAATTCGACCAAAATGCAAATTATATTTTTCCTACCACAAAAGATGGTTTAAAATCATTGTATGATGAAAAATTCACTTTGTCTCATAATGCATTGAGTGGTACACAAATCTTTTCGGAGGGCTGGCATAAGTTAGATGGGTATAATTTTTATTTTAATGAAGATGGCGAGCTTATTCAAGATGTAAGATATATGTTTGAAGATACCACAAATTACTTAGTTGCTGTAAATAAAAAAGAAAATTGTGTTACTATATTTACTCTTGATTATGAGGGTTTTTATACTATTCCACTTGTTTCTTTTATAGTTTCTTGTGGAGACAGAACACCTGTTGGTTTGTTTTCATCAAGGGAACATATGGATTGGAAACTTATGTATCATGATATATATACAAAATATTCTACTAGAATAGTAAATCATTTTTTATTTCACTCTTGTCTTTATAATGAAATGGATAATTTTGCTTTTAGACCAGAAAGCTATAATACTTTAGGCACTAAGCAAAGCGGTGGCTGTATTCGTATGCAAGGCAAGGATTGCTATTGGATATATAACAATATTCATACTGGAACTCCAGTTTTGGTTTATGAAAGTGATGTTCCTGGTCCATTTGATATGCCTCGAATCGAACGGATATTAGAACCTTATGAAACATACGATCCTACAGATCCAGATGTTACTTTAGCAAGTATTAGTCAACTTATACACCCTCTTGCTACTACAAATCCAGAATCACTTGGAAAATGAGCTATTTTATTATACATATTGATTACTTTATTAATTATACTTTTTGCTAAGTCATTATCTATAGCATTACCTATAAAAATAATATCTTTTACATCTTCTGTTATTGATGCAAGTGATGCCATAACAGCAATGCTTTGATAAACCATATTAAATATTCCAGCTGCTTTATCATTAGAATTTGCTTTATTTATTTTACCAAAGTTTGAGCAAACTAAATCTCCTGTAAGATTACCAATATTATTTTTACTTATATCTTTAATAAGTAAATCTACATTGTCTGTACTTCCAAGTAAGGCTTTTTCATATATTTTTTCAAATGACTCTCCATTATTTAGTCCAATAATAGTGCCACCACCAAGACCTGACCCTCCTATATGCTTGAATAAATTGTCTTTTACAAAAATGAATGTTGTACCAGTACCACAATTAACTACAATTGCTTTTTTTAAGCCAGTGGCCTTTTGTGCTCCTATTTTTGCCGCTTCAAATTCTCCAATAAGAACAGGTTTTATATCAAAAATTTTTTCTTCTATAAATGACGATTTTGCACCAGTTAATCGTATTTCTTTTATATCTTGCAATTGAATTGAATTCTCTTCCAAAATTATTTTTATACATTTTTCGATTTCTTTAGAAGAAACTATATCTACTACATTCTTTTTTATTTGTATTATTTCTTCATCTTCTTTTTTTGCAACTAATTTTAATAAAGTTGCACCTATATCTATCCCTATTATCATTTAACCTCCAAAATATTTATCAAATAATGATATAAAATTGTTTGCTTTACAATTATTTTCTACAGAAATAGAAATTTCTTTCCAGTATTGTTCTTTTAAATATATTAAATGATTTTCTTTAAATTTATCATATTGTTCATCAAAAGCAATTTGCCTTATAGCTTTTATTAAATCTTCTCTTCTTCTTTTTGTTTCTTCCTCTTTGTATCCATTTGTACATTTAAAAATATAATAATACCCTTGGCTAGATAATACATCACTTATTTCTCCTGTATTCAAATAGAATACTTCTGGAAAAAGAGTCGACATTTCATCTCCACGTTGTATTTGATATGTTGTTACTATATCCTCTGAATATTGTTTTGCATAATATGAAAAAGAAACTCCCTTGCTACCTACTTTTTCTCTTATGTCATTTGCTTCTTCCAACGTTTTTAATTTGATTTGCTCTACTTCTATAACTTTTGCTTCTGATACACTTATATCATCATTTGCTCCTTGAATAAGTATTTCTGATGTTTTGTATGCTTTATAATATTCATTATATAAATTTTGTACATCTTCCTCTGTGCATCCAATATATGATAAATCATCCTCTGTTAGCGAGTTATAATATTCTTTTGATACTTCTTCTATCTTTTTTTTGTCATCTGCAGAAGCTGCAATTTGATCTGATGTAAATATTAAATTGGTGGTCATTATTTTTACTACGCACTCTTTTATATTTTGAATTATATAATCTTCGTATGTTGTTCCCTCTTCTGTACCACTTAATGACCAAATATCTTTTCCAAAAGAATTCTCAAAAGCATTTTTTTCTTCTGCAACTAAAATCATAACCATACCTTTTGACCATTCATTTACTTGAATTACTGGATTTGGTATTTCGACACCTGTACAAGAGGATGCAGTTATAGAAACAATCAAAATATTTATTATGAATAATAATTTTTTTACAAATTTATATTTCATTTTATAACCATTATCCCTATAATAGAAACTATAAGCCCAACCATTGCACCTACTACGACTTGAAAAGGTGTGTGCCCAACATACTCTTTTAAGCGTCGTTCAAACTCTTCATCTGAGGTTGCAAAAATTGGATTCTCTAATATTTTATTTATTACTTTTGCTTGCTCTCCAGTTTCATATCTTACTCCCACTGCATCGTGTATTACTACTATAGCAAAAATAAATGAAATTGCAAATTCTGCTGAATTCATCCCTTGAATGTACGATGTTGTTACCATAAGAGCAACTACAGTTGCTGTATGTGATGATGGCATACCACCTGCACCAATTATTCTTTTCAAATCAAAAGAATGATTTACTCTGATTTCAACTATGACTTTTAATACTCCTGCTACTAACCAAGAAATTGCAGAAATAATTAGTATTTTATTTTGCATTAATTCTTCCATTACTCTTTTCTTTCTATCTTGTTTTTCATTTCTTTTGCATTTTTCAATGCACTTTCTGTTAATTCTCCACTTGACATAAGTCTTGCTATTTCTTTTATTTCTTCTTCATAATTTAATTTTTTAATAATAGTATATGTATGCCCCTCACTTACTTCTTTTTTTATTTCATAATGAGATTGTGCTTTAGCTGCTATTTGGGGGAGATGAGTTATACAAATTATTTGTCTATTTTGTGCTATTTTATATAATTTATTTGCTACTTTTGCTGCTGTGATACCAGAAATTCCTTGATCTATTTCATCAAATATTAATGTATTAGTGTCATCCATATTTGCAAGTATCGTTTTTATAGATAACATTATTCTCGATAACTCTCCACCAGATGCTATTTCTGTAAGTGGCTTTAAAGGTTCCCCTACATTTAGAGATATATAAAAATTAATTGTATCAAAACCATTTTTTGTAATAATATCTTTTTGTTTAAACTCAATTTCAAATTTTACATCTAGGAAACCTAAATCTTTTAATTCTAAAATTAATTCTCTTTCGAAATTTTTTGATGTTTTTTTTCTTTCATTTGATAATACCTTTGCTATTTCATATAATTCACTTTTAATTTTTGCTATTTTTTCATTGCATTTTTTTTTAGCATTTTCGTAATCTTCCAATTTTTTTAATTTTTCGGATTTTTCATTATATTTTTCTAATGTTTTTTCTACATTTCCACCATTCTTCATTGTGATACTTCTTATTAGATTAAGTCTATTTTCTATTTGTGTAAACTCTTCTTCATTAATATCATATGATTCCAATATGGAGTCTAGCTCTTTTTCTGTGTCTTCCAATATTTGATTCGCATCATTCAAGCTATCATAAATATTTGTAAGTGAAGCATCATATTTTAATACATTATTTATTTCCTTTTGAGCTAAAGAAATATTTTGTTCAGATAAAATGTTTTTTGCATTATTTATACTGTTTATTATATTTGTTGACTTGGCATATTTTTTATATTTTGCTTCTAGCTCTTCTTCTTCTCCAACTTTCAAATTTGCTTCTTCTATTTCTTCTATTTCATATTTTAATAAATCCATCTCTCTTATGCGAAGATTTTCATCCATATTAAAAAATTCTAGTTCGCTTAAAACACTTTTATACAATTCATATTTTTCAGCTACTTTTGTTTTTAGTGGCTCTATTATATTTTTATTGTATTTATCTATAAAATCTATGTGCTTTGAATCTAAACGCAAATCTTCAGAGTCGTGTTGGCCATATATATCTATTAATTTTGATGTATACTCTTTTAACTCTGCTAGTGTTACATTCTCTCCATTTATTTTTGCACTTGATTTTTCTTTGCTTATGGTTCTTTTTATTATTATATTATCTTCGTATTCTTTTTGTGTGAATACTAATTCTACACTTGTTTCTTTGTTTTCATCTTTAATCAATTCTTTATTTGCTCTTTTTCCCAAACAAAGATTGATTGAACCTAGTAAAATTGATTTACCTGCTCCTGTTTCACCTGTCAAAATATTCAAATTTTTATTAAATTCCACATTTGCTTCTTCTATAAGAGCTAAATTTTTAACATGGATTTCTTGTAACATTTCTTACCTCAACAATAATTGAAATTTGTTTTTTAAAATCATTGTTTTGTCTTCGTTTTTTGATATACACATTATTGTATCATCTCCAGCAATAGAACCAACTATCTCCTCTAATTCCATTTTGTCTATTGCTGCTGCAGCTGCATTTGCCATACCAGAAAGAGTTTTAATAACTAAAATATTCATTGCTATTTCCATATGTAGCACACAATCTTTTAATATGCGTACATATTTTTGATCAAATGTTTGAGTGTCTTTCAATATTACATACTTTTGAGTTCCTCTTTCTGTAGGTACTTTTGTTAATTTTAATCTATTTATATCTCTTGAAACAGTTGCTTGAGTTACTTTGAATCCCTCTTTATGTAGCAAGTCTACCAATTCCTCTTGCGTTTCAATATCTTTTATTCTAACAAGCTCTATTATTTTTTCATGCCTTGAATTTTTCATTAATCCCTCCTCATATTGATTTCATTTTATTTCGTAAGTTATTAATAAAAATATCGTCTTTTAATTTAATAAAGTTTAATTTGCTTTTTGATTTTTTAATTATTATTTTATCATCACTTAGTAAAAAAAGTGAATTTTTGCCATCATATACTATTAGATTATCATCTGAATTTGTAATTATAGTTATTATTTTATTGTCTTCTATAATAAACCCTCTTTGATTAAAAGCAAGTACACATATAGGTGTTAAAGCTATTACTTTTGCATTTGGTTCTATAATTGAACCACCAGCAGATAAATTATAAGCAGTTGAACCCGTTGGAGTAGCCACTATCATACCATCAGAAGAATATGTATTAAATAATTTATTGTCTAAATATATAGTATATCTACTAATCTTTTTTATGCCCGCTTTTGATAAATATATATCATTTAATGCTACATCTTTTAATAATAACTTACCCTTTCTATAAACGCTAGCTTCAAGCATACTTCTTTTATCTAATAAAAATTTTGTAGATTTTATTTGTTCTATTGCTTTATCAATATCTTTTATTTTATCTATTTGAGTCAAAAAACCCATATGCCCAGTATTTATACCAAGAATAGGTATATTCAAATTAGCTACCTTACTTGCTATATTTATTATTGTACCATCTCCACCAACTGTAATAATAAAATCTATATTAATAAAATCTTTTTTAGATACTTCTTTACCATCTACAACAAAAAAATCAATATTATTCTCTTTTAAACTAATTTTTAATTTTGATAAAAATTTATTAGCATTTTCTTTTTTTGGATTAAATATTATTATACTTTTCATTAATCTAATTCCTTGTGTGCATTATTTATTATTTTTTGAATTAAATTTTGTTCTTCATCTTCTAATTCTTTATTTTCTTCATTATTATTTAAACTTAAATATAATAAAAATTCTATATTGCCTTTTGGGCCTTTTATGGGAGAATAATCTAAGCCTTTAATAGAAAAATTTATTGATTTTACATATTTTAATATATTCTCTATTATGTCTTTTTGTATGTTTTTATCTTTTATTACACCCTTTCCTTTGTCTACTATTTCTTTTCCTGCTTCAAATTGTGGCTTAATTAAAAAAATACACTCTGCTTCATTTTGTATCACATTTTTTATTTTTGGTATTATTTTTAATATAGAAATAAAGCTTACATCCATAGATACTATATTTATTTCTTCATTGAATAACTCTATATTTAAATTTTTAGCATTAAATTGTTCTATAGATATTACTTTTTCATTTATTCTTAATTTGTAATCCAACTGATTTGTTCCTACATCAATTGCATATACTTTTTTTGCACCATTTTGCAAAAAACAATCTGTAAAACCACCAGTTGATGCTCCTATATCTAAGCATATTTTATCATTTACATTAATATTAAATACATCCAATGCTTTTTCTAATTTGTATCCACCACGACTAACATATTTTAATTTATCACTTTTTATTTCTATTTTTTGATCTGGTTTGATTAAAGTTCCTGCTTTGTCCTCCCTTTGATTATTAACAAAAACCAAACCCTCCATAATCATACTTTTTGCTTTTTCTCTAGATGATGCATATCCATTTTCTAATAAAAAAATATCTAAGCGTATTTTTTTTATTTTTTCTTTCATTTGTTTAATTTTCTCTATGTATCAAGAAAGATATTATTTCTTTTAATTTTTCAAAATTTGCTTTTGTATCATATTCGAAACTTTTTGTTTCTTCTTCTATTTGTGTTAAATCGTTAATAATATTATTGTATTCATTCTCTACTATTTTTTTTGATTCTTCTATACCAAATAAAGTAACATATGTTATTTTTTTATTAATTACATCTATACCAATTGGTTTACCTATTTTTTCTTCTGTAGAAGAAGCATCTAAAATATCATCTTGTATTTGAAATACTTTTCCAAATGTAAGACCTATTTGTCCCATTTTATCACATATATATTTGTCTGCTCCAGCTATTATGCTTCCTACTTTAAATGCTATACTAAAAAGAGCACCTGTTTTCATTTCATAAGTATAATCTAGATTCTCTCTTGTTAAATTCTCATCATAAAATAAGGTATCTCTTGCTTCTCCTAGGACTAAACCGTATATTCCTGCATAAGATGAAAATGTTTCCTTGCATGCTAAATATTTTTCATTCATATTAAGAATAAATTCTTCTCTTACACTGTCTTTATAATTTTGCAATAAATGTGTATGCCCAATATCAATCAAGTTTAACGCACAAAATATTAGTGCATCGCCAGATAAGAGTGCTGTATCTTCACCATATTTTTTCCAAGTACTCTCTTTCCCTCTTCTTGTTTGAGAGTTGTCTATTTGTGGCAAGTCGTCATGTATTAATGAAAAAGTATGTATCATTTCTAGAGCTAATTCAAATTTTTCAATATATGTAGTATCTACTTTATCTTTAGTAAAACTCTTATATATTTCATATAATAAAAATGGTCTTAATCTTTTTCCTCCTGCCTCTATAGAATAATCTATAGCATCATAAAGAATAGGGCATTCGTTTTTTACTACTTCAAGTGTCTTTTTGTTGTCATTGTAAATATTGTCAAATCTTTTTCTGTATTGTACCATTTCTTCTTTAATATTCATTGTTCCCCTCCAAAATTTTTATTTTTCCCTCTATTTTTTGTATAGAATCTTGTGCTTCTTTACAAAGGTTTATTCCTTTTTTATACAATTCAAATGATTTTTCTAGTGAACAATTTTCATCTCTCATATCATCAACAATTTTTTCTAGTTTTTTCATAGTTGTTTCAATATCATTTGATGTTATTTTTTGTTTTGCCATGTTTTCTCCTCCTTTTGTATTATTTTGCTTTCAAATGAGCCGTCTTTAATATATGCTTTTATTACCTCTCCCTCTTTTATATCTTTTATAGAAGAAATTTTCTTTGAATATTTATTTTCAACATATGCATATCCACTCTTCAATTTTTGTAAAGGGGATAGAGCTTCTAGTAAGTCTATAGTGTGATTTATATCTAGTTTTATATTAATAAATTTATTTTTTATTTCATTTTTTAAATTAATTCTTATTTGTTCTATTTTATTTTTATACTCTTCTATTTTATTCATAGGTGAGCTATCGTATAATAATAGTAATGTTTCTTCTAATTCTATTGTTTTTTCGTTTATTTTTGTTTCTAATAATTGTTTATACTCTTCTCTTTTTTCATTTAATTTTAAAAAATAATCATCTACATTCCAAGCAACTAGACTCGCTGCTTCTGTAGGAGTTTGTGCTCTTATATCTGCTACAAAATCTGTTATTGTATAATCTATTTGATGCCCTACAGCAGAAATTATTGGAGTATTTGCATTGAATATTGTATATGCTAATTCTTTGTCATTAAAACAATTTAAATCTTCAAAACTCCCACCGCCTCTTCCTACAATTATTACATCTAAATTTAATTCATCTAATTTATTTATTCCTTTTATTATTGACTGTGGAGCTTTATCTCCTTGAACTAACGATGGATAAAGAGTTATTTCTATATAAGGATTATTTCTAGATATTACATTTCTCATATCCTCTATTGCTGCTCCATCTTTTGATGTTACTATGCCTACTTTCATAGGATATAAAGGTATTTTCTTTTTGTAAATATAATCAAACATTCCACTCTCTTCTAGAGCTTTTTTTAATGCTTCATACTCTTCATAAATTTTTCCTATGCCAGATTTTTCCATAGTATTTACTATTATGGAATAGCTGCCTCTTTTTTTATATACTTGCACGCTTCCTCTAACATCTACAAATAGACCGTCTTTTATTTCAAAAGTAATATTTTTTAATACACTATCAAAAATATTAATTTTTATTATACTATTATCATCTTTTAAATCACAATAAAAAACATTTCCCGATTGTTTGCATGAAGATAATTCGCCTTTAACATATACATTCTTCAATACAAAATCATTTTGCATTAATGCTTGAATATAATTATTTAATTCGCTTACACTAAATGGTTTTTTCACTATTACTTTCCAATATATTTGATAATATTTTATTTACAAAACCATATGATTTTTCACTACCATATTTTTTTGCAATCTCAATTGCTTCATTTACAACTATTGATACATCGATTTTTTTTGAAGAATAATATATTTCAAAAATTGCAAGCCTTAGTATCGCCATATCTACTTTTGGCACTCTACTTAGCTTGCGATTTGTTAATGTTTGTTCTATTTTTTGATCTATTTCATTAATATGTAATATTAAATCTTTTACTTCGTTTATTAAATATTGTTTCTCTTCACTTTTTATATCTTCTACAAATACAATCTTTCCATTTGTTTCATCATCAAAATATGAATGGGAATCGAAATATTCCTCAAATGCTTCTTCATAATTTTGGAGATTAAAAGAATATAAAAATACTAATTTAAATTTATGCTCTCTTTCTTTGTATTTATTCACAAATTTACCTTAATAATTTTCATCTAAATCAATATCTACTATTTTTATATTGACAGCTTTGACTGTAAAATCTAACATACTCTCTATACTTTCTTTTACCCTATCTTGTACTTCTGTCGATATTTGCATAGCATTGTATCCACTTTCCAAAATAATAGATAAAAATACTTCTATCGTATTATCTTTAATCTCTATTTTTATTCCTCTTTTTAAAGCTTGGGCTCCTATTGATGTAATAATAGAATCTGTTAAACCACCATTTAAGGCTTTTACTCCTTTTACTTTTGTGGCACTTACACCTATTATAGAAAGAATTACATCATCAGCAATTTGTACACTATTCATTTAAACCTCCTACTTTATTAAGTGTTGCATATTATAACATAAGTGTGCATATTTAGCAAATATTTAGTGTCCATTTTAATTAGACAAAACATTACTTTTTTAATTAGAATTATTTTCCCACTCTATATATGCTTTTGATATTTTTTGTTGCAAAATCTCTATTTTTTCATGTATTTCATGAAGAATTATATAATTTGTTTGTATTTCTGAATCATTTAATTTTTCTTCTAATTCCTTTTTTTCTTTTTCAAAATTTTCTATATCATTCTCTAATTTTTTTAAGTAATTCTCTTTCTTTCTATTCTCTTTAAATTTTAAGTGATCATTATTTTCTTTTGATAATATTATATTATCATCTTTATTGTTTTCTTCAAAAATACTCTCATAATTGTTTTCTTTGTATGAATTTGATACATACTCTTCGTATCCATCATTATAAAGAAAAATTTCGTTATTTTCATTAAAATGTAATATTCTATTTGATACTCTTTTCACAAAATATCTATCATGTGATACAAATAGGACTGTTCCCTCATATTCATCTAATATATTTTCTAATGCTTCCTTTCCCAAAATATCTAAGTGATTTGTAGGTTCATCTAGAATAAGAAAATTTGGTTTGTGTTCAAATATTTTTGCTAAAGATAATCTTACTTTTTCACCACCAGATAAAATATTTATTTGTTTAAATACATCACTAGATGTAAATAAAAAATTTCCTAATTTATTTCTTACTTCTGTGTTTGTAAGCCGTGGGAATTCATCACTAAAATCATCAAATATAGTCTTATTTGATAATATTTTCAATAAATCTTGGTCAAAGTATTCATACTCTATATCCTTACCAAATATTATTTCACCTTGCAATGGTTTTAAGTTTCCTACTATAGTTTTTAGGAGAGTGGATTTTCCTGTACCATTCTTTCCTATAATTGCTAATCTGTCCTTTCGCAATAATTTAAAATTAATATTATTTGTTTGTATGGTTTTTGTTTCATACCCAATTTTTAAATTGATTACATTAAGAACTTCTTTTGAGCCCTCTTTCCTTGGGATAAAAGATGTTCTAAAGCTTTTATCGGAAGAAGAGAGTGGTTTTTGTATCATTTCTTTCTCTAATTTTTCTTTTCTTCGTAATCTTGATAGCGCAAGTTTTGCTTTGGTTGGTTTATATCTAAATCTTTCATATATACCATTTAATTTTTTTATTTCTTCTGATTGTTTTTCATATGTTTTTAATTTTGTTTCGTAATCTATAGCTTTTTTATCGATATAATTATCATAATTACCTACATATCTTGTAACTTGTTTGTTTTCTATCTCATAAATTACATTGCATATTTGATTAAGAAATTCTCTATCATGCGATACAATAATCAATGCTTTTTTATAATTTTTTAAATATATAGATAACCAATCTATTGCTTCTATATCCAAATGATTTGTTGGCTCATCTAAAATAATAATATCTGGTCTTGAAAGTAATAATTTTATTAGAGCTATTTTTGTTCTCTCTCCACCAGAAAAAGATGATAAAGGCTTATTTAATTCTTCTTTTTTAAATCCAAATTTTAAAAAAGCCGAATTTTTTTCTTTATTTATTGTTTGTCCACCAAGATTATTGAATTGTTCTATTGCATCAAGCAAAGCATTTGCTTTTTTTTCATCATATTTTTCTTCAAGTTCCTTTTGCAATTTATCTATTTTTCTTTCATATACTAATATATCTTCAAATGCGCCTTGCAATTCTTCATCTACACTTTTTTCTAAATTAGAAAAATTGATTTGTGATAAAAAACCTATTCTATCTATTTTATTTTTAATTATATTTTGTTTGTTACTTTTTTCTATAGGAATTTCTTCTTGCAATACTTTAAGTAGTGTGGTTTTTCCCGACCCATTCTTTCCTACAATACCTATTTTATCTTTATCTACAACTCGAAAATTTACATTGGATAATATTTCTTCTCCCGATAAAAAAACATTGCAATCATTTAGTTCTAGTAACATTTTTCTTTTTCCTTTTTTTTATACAATTTTCAATTTGTATTTCTTTATATAAGCCTTTATTTACATTTTTTACATATTTTTTGTATTCTTCTAATGGAAAATCTTCTAATGTGCATTTTCTTTTTTCACATTCAAGAATTATCTTTCCCACTATCTCATGTGCTTTTCTAAAAGGTACTCCTTTTTTTACAAAGTAGTCAGCTAAGTCTGTAGCATTTACAAATCCATCTAGTAGTGCTTGTTTCATTCTGTCTTTATTAAACTCTATTGTTCTAAGCATTTTATTCATCATTCTAATACAATCATTTGTTGTATCTATAGCATCAAATGTTAATTCTTTATCCTCTTGCATATCTTTATTGTAAGCAAAAGGCAAGGCTTTCATTGTTATGCATAAAGAGCTTAATGCACCAAACACTCTGCCACTTTTTCCTCGAATAAGTTCTGCTATGTCGGGATTTTTCTTTTGTGGCATCATAGATGAACCAGTTTGATACTCATCTTTAATCCTAATATATGAATAATCATTTGAATTCCATATAATTATTTCTTCTGCTATTCTCGATAAGTGCAATTGAATAAGAGTCAAATCAAATAAAAATTCTAAAACAAAATCTCTGTCGGATACAGAGTCTTGATAGTTTTCTGTTGGTTTTTCAAATAATAAAAGCTCTGATACATACTCTCTATCAATATTAAATCCTGTGCCATTGAATGCTCCGGCTCCAAGAGGACACTCATTCATTCGATCCTTACAATCAAATAATCTTCTTATATCTCTTAAAAACATTACTCTAAATGTATCATAATGTGCTGATATGGTTGTTGGTTGTGCTTTTTGCATATGAGTAAAACCTGGTACATATGTATCATTATTATTTGCTATTATATAGTTTATGCCTCTAATTAAACCCATAAGATTGACGGCTGTTCTAAATATTTTTCTTCTTATAAACAATTTCATATCAAGTGCTACTTGATCATTTCTTGATCTTGCTGTATGAAGTTTTTTTCCTGTATCTCCTATTCGTTTTATTAATTCTGCTTCTATGAATGAATGAATATCTTCATATTTGCCAATATATTTTTCTAATTTAATTTTGGAAGTAGAAATATCTTTTTGTATTTTTTTTAAATTTTTAATTATTAAATTTGCTTCCTTTATGGTAATAATTTTTTTTTCTCCAAGCATTGTAGCATGTGCAATTGACCCCTCAATATCTTCTTTATATAATCTTTTGTCAAAAGAAAAGCTTTCATTAAAATCAAATGCTTCTTTGTTTGGTTTTTCGTTGAATCTTCCACCCCATTGCGTCATTTTTTATCTCCTTTTTCTTTTTTATTATTTTTGAATTATTTTTTTATTTTTTATTTTTTGTTTTGGTTTTTTAATTATTATAATAGTAAATAAAAGTATTACTCCTATCATTGTCATAATCAGTCCAATTACAAAACCTTGTGGCATATAATACATTTTTATATTATGTTCTCCTTGTTCTATATCTATTGTTAAAAATGTATCCCAAAGTGCTTTTGTTTCTTTTTTTTCATCATCAACATATATTGTCCAACCCTTATCATAAGGTATAGACATAAAAAGTGTTCCATTTTGCAGTGCATCAATATTGTACTCTAGAGTATTTGATTCCCATTTTTGTAATGTAAAATTAGAATTTATTTGTATATTATCTACAAGGCTTTTTAGTGTGTCATAATTAAATCTAAACACTTCACATTTAAAATCTAATGCTCCCTTTTTTTGATTCTTCATATTTACATCACTTCCCTTTGGCAAATAACCTAATTCTAAGAAGAACCCTCTGTCTACATTTTTGAATGTTTTTTGCGTTGTTGGAGTATTTACATATACTTCTTCAATACTCATATCTCTTACAAATACATAATAATCTCCTGCTTCTTTTGTAGTAAAATCAACACTTGTACCAACTTCATTTATTTCTTGTTTATCTAGTACTCCCTTACCTCCACCAAAAGACCTCGACAAATTATTTTGAATTGTTGCTGGGTTAGCTGATGACTTGTCAAATTTTTCCAAATCTTCATTTTTTAATACAAAAGCAAGTGGCAGAGTATTTCTATTTTCATATAAATAAGTATTGCCAGAGAATGATAATAATTTTAATTTTAAAATATCAACATTTGGAGCCTCACCTGTATATAATGCATATTTTATACTAAATAAAGCATTTACAAAAGGAGTAGACCCTGTAATAGAATATGCATTCATTGCTGCTTCGCAACCTATTTTTTTATAAAAATCTGAGAGTGCCCCATATGCAGATGAAGAAAAAATTGAAGCTGATGGAAAATTCATAAATGCACCATCATCTTTTGTTTTTCTTTGCATCTTTTCTATTCTATAAAATGAATTTTCATTTTGTTTAATATAATCTTTCATTGCATAAACATCTTCATTGTCATCTAAATATGCACTCCTACTTGTAGTTGTAACAGATGTTATGCCCATATTTAATGTAGATTCTAAAAACACTAATGATATAGCAATAATAAAAAGTATTTCCTTAAATTTTTTCTTTTCTTTATATAAATATATTAAAATAAAATATAAAGTCATAAATATAATAGCTAAATAATATGATGAAAAATTTGTTTTGGAATTATTAACTGTATGTTGCAAAAGCAATATTAATGATATTATAATACCAAAAGCGATTTGTATTTCTTTAGTAGTAAATGTTTTTATTTTATAAAATGCTTTGTAAGATAAAATTATTACAATAAAAATATATACAAAGCTTTGGCGTGCTGGAAGTGAATTTGGAAAATGAAAAAAATGCCAAAAAAAGTTTAAATAATTCAATGCAAAAGATGCATATAATAAAATTAAAAACAAACCATAAGTAATTTTTTCTTTTATACTTATTTTTTTTGAAATCATAAATAATAATAGAAAAAATAATGTAGCTACACCACAAAAAATATTTGGCCAATGCTCTAATCCATTCTCTATTTCTACATTTGGAAGATGACGCACCAAAATTTCTAATATAGAAAAATACTCTGTCCATTTTGTAGGAAATGATACATCGCTTGATGCTGTAGTATTGAAAGCAAAAATAACTGGTATTAGTATAATGCTTGCTATAAGCGCTGATATAAGAGAGTATACAATAAAACGAAAAATCCTTTTTAAATATATTTTGATTTTTTTATCATTCGATATAATATTAATTACTATAAAATATAAAATAGCAAAAATACAAACCATTGTAGCTATATAATAATTTGACATTATAATTAAACTTAAACTTATTATATATAAAAGAATAGATTTTATATTATGTGAAGAGTTTTCAAAAGTAATTCTTTCTAATCCTAAAATAAAAAGAGGAAGTAATATTACAGCATCAAGCCACATTATATTCCATGAGTATGCAGCAATATACCCGCTCATTGCATAAAAAATTGAAAAAAGTGAAATACATAAATTTGAATTTGTTTTGTTGTTTTTATTATTATTATTATATTTTAAATTTAAATAAATAGACATACTTAAACCACTTAAGCCTATTTTTAAAATAATTAAATAAGACATAAAATCTATAACATATGCCTTAGGTATGAATATTAGTAAAACATTAAGTGGGCAAGATAAATAATACGCTATAATAGTTAAAAAATTTGTGCCTAGCCCTAAATCCCAAGTAAAAAATAATGAATCAAAATTTTTTAATTTAAATTGTAATTCACTAAAAAAAGGTGCATATTGATGATACATGTCTGTTCTTAAAAAAGATCTGTCACCAAATGGAAAAATATTTTTAGTAAAAAAAATTAATACCATAGATACTATTGGTATAAGAAGAGATAATAAATATACTTTTTTATTACTTTTTTTCATTTTTAATAACCTCTTGCCCTATATTATATCAAACAATTCATGTGGATTGTTTATAATATATTCTGCATTATACTCTTTGAATTCTTCTATATTACCATAACCCCACAATGCACCACAGGCTTTTATACCATAATTATGAGCCCCCTCTATATCATAAAATCTATCGCCTATCATAAGAGTTTCTTCTTTTGAAGAAATTTTTTCTCTAAAAAAAATATTGTCAATTACTTGTTTTTTTACATCTTCTACCATTCCATCCTCAGAACCATAAATGCCAAGAAAATACTTGCTTAAATCTAAAAAATTTAAAAGTGATTTTAATGAATTAATATGGCGAGCTGATGCTACAAAAAGTTTACGCTCTCCGTTTTTATTATTTAGGTTTTCTTTATTTAATTCTTTTACTACTTCTACTAAATCATCATAGGGTTTGCATTCCTTATATGTTACATTATCAAAATAAGGTCTATATATTTCTGATGCTTTCATAACAAGTTGCTTGTCCTTTATGCCTCCATATCTAAAAAAACCTTCTTCAACAGAAGGTCCTATAAATTTTTTTAATATTGTATCATTTGGTATTTCTAAATTTAGCTCTTTGTAAGTGTGTTTTAATCCAGAAATAATTCCTTGTCCAGAATCTACAATTGTACCATCTAAATCAAATAGCAAGTTTTTATACATTTATTATACTATCTCCTTATTGTTGCTTGTGTTTTTTTCGAATATTACTAAAATATTTTTGCAAAATACTTTCACACTCTTTTTGTAAAACATCATATTTTATTTTTACTTTATGATTTAATTTATTATTGTCTAAAATATTAATTATGGATCCTGCTGCACCAGATTTTTTACTTTTGGTTCCTATAACTAAAGTTTGTATTCTTGATTGTAGTATTGCACCTGCACACATAGGGCAGGGTTCTAATGTAACATACATAGTGCAATTTTCTAATCTAAAGTCCTTAATTTTTTTGCAAGCTTTATCTATTGCTAATATTTCTGCATGATTAATTGCTGAATTTGTTTTGTTTCTTTTATTGTATGCTTTTGATAAAATTGCATTATCATTTATATTAATACTCTCCATATGTTTACTCATTACAATATTTTTATCATTTTTTTTATATACTATAACACAACCTATGGGTACATCTTCATACAAAAGAGCTTTTTTTGCTTCTTTTATAGCTATATTCATATAAAATTCATCATCTATTTGCAATTTTTTTCCTTTATAATATACTATTAGTTTTTATCATTTGATCGTTTGAGTTTAAATTAAAGTTTTTTAATATAGTACTTGCAATAACAGCAAAGCTATTTTGATCTTCTAATCTTTTATTATTATGTAAATCTTTTGCATATATAACTAGGGGTACTCTCTCTCTTGTGTGATCTGTGCCCCTAAAAGTTGGGTCGTTTCCATGATCTGCTGTAATCATCAAAAGATCTGTGTCTTTCATTTCTTTTACAAATTCTCCTAGTTTTTCATCAAACTTTTCTAATTCTTCGCCATATCCTATTACATTTCTTCTATGACCCCAGAGTGCATCAAAATCTACTAAATTTACAAAACATATTCCATTAAAATTTTTATTTTTTTCTATATCTATTGTTTGCTCCATTCCATGAACAGATGATTTTGAATGATATGCTTCAGATATACCTTTTGTAGCAAATATGTCGGATATTTTTCCTATAGAAATTGTATCAAATTTATTGTTTTGTAAAATATTTAGTGCTGTATCTATTGGTGGAGAAACAGCATAATCTCTTCTATTATCTGTTCTTTTAAACTCTCCCTTTCTCTTTCCTATATATGGTCTTGCTATTACTCGTCCTACTTTCCATTCATCTTTCATAGTTAATTTTCTTGCTATTTCACAACAATTATATAATTCTTTTAAATCAAAAGTTTCTTCGTTACCACATATTTGAAGTACAGAATCTGCTGATGTATATACTATCATCTTTTTTATTTCTTCTTTACTTGATAATATTTCTTCTTCTGCTAATTCATCTAAAATAGTAGTACCAGATGCTGCTTTGTTACCTATTATTTTTTTATTTGTTTCTTTTTCTAAAGCTTCTATTAATTCTTTTGGAAATCCATTTTGTGTAAATGTAATAAATGGTTTTGTAGTAAGGTAACCCATCATCTCCCAATGGCCTGTCATTGTATCTTTACCATTAGACATTTCATTTAATCTTAATGTGATAGCATTTTGATTTACTATTTTGTTATTTAATAATGCTATTAATCCCATTTTTTCTAAATTGGGAATCCGCAAGGGCTTTTCTCTTTTTTCAAATGTTTCTAAAATATGACCCAAAGTATTTGCACATACATCACTATACTCATAAGCTTTATCATCATATCCTATACCGAGGGAATCTATTACTATCAAAAATACTCTCTTATAATTCATATTATTTCCTTTTTATAATACATTAATTATTTTGTGTTTATCATAATTTTTATTGCTTCTATAGCAACTTTTATTGCTGAGTCTGTATCATGCACTTGTGGATTATCAAGCCCTAGTTTGTCTCTTTCTTGATTAGCTACACATAAAAATACAGAACCACATTTTACATTTAATACATTTGCACAAACAAATAATGCTGCTGATTCCATTTCTGATGCCTTGCATCCAAGTCTTTTCCATGCTTCCCATTTATTTAATAATTCATATGACACTGGCATTTTTTCTGGCTTATGCTGACCATAAAATGAATCTTTACACTCCGATACTCCAACATGATATTTTTGTTTTAAATTTTTTGCAGCTGTTACCAAAGCATTTGTAACATCAAAGTCTGCTACAGCTGGCCACTCTATAGGTGCATACTCCCTTGAAGTTCCCTCCATTCTTACAGCGCCAGAAGCAATAACACTATCTCCACCTTTAACATCTAAATCTATGCCTCCACAAGTTCCTACTCTAATAAATGTATTTGCTCCACACATTACTAATTCTTCCATAGCAATAGTTGCAGATGGACCTCCTATACCTGTAGATGTTACAGATACTTTTTCTCTTAGTAAGGTTCCAGTGTAAGTCGTATACTCTCTGTTTTGCCCTATTTTTATGGGGTTATCAAAATATTTAGCTATCTTTTCACATCTTCCAGGGTCTCCTGGCAATATTACATATTTACCTACGCTATTTGGAGCTATGCCAATATGGTACATTTTTTCATCTTCACTATAATTAACCATTTTGTTTCTCCTTTATTTGTATTATTTCTGCTGCAACAGATATTGCAATTTCTTCTGGTGTTTGTGCACCAATTTCTAAACCTATTGGAGTGTGTACCTCTTTTATTCTTTCTTCGCTAAATCCATCTTTCATTAATTTTTCATTAATAACTTTTATTTTTTTATGACTTCCTATAACTCCTATATATTTTGCTTTTGTATTCAAAACTTGTTTTTCTACTTCATAATCAAAAGCATGACCTCTAGTCATTATTGCTACATAATCATTTTCTTTAATATTTATTTTTGACATAATATCATCATAATTTGATACTATAATTTCTTTACTAAGTGGGAATTTTTCTTTGTTTGCAAATTCTTCTCTATCATCAATAATAATAGTATCAAAACCTATAAAATTTAATACTTTTTCTAAGCATTGTGATACATGCCCTGCTCCAAAAATATACACTCTACCACCAAAATTGTTTTCTATATCCAAATCTTTTAAGATTTTTAGGCTTTCATTTGATGGCTCTAAGTATGTAAAAGAAACTTTTATATCTCCACCACATACCATACCTATTTGTTCGTTTCCCTCTCTATCTAAATTGTAGTTGTATTCTCCATTTTTTTTCTCTTTTAATAGTTCTAGTGCTTTTAATGTAGCTAGATATTCAACCTTTCCTCCACCTATAGTACCCCTAGCTTCATTTCTTTCTGTAACTATCATATATGCACCTTTTGAGCGTGGAGTTGAACCTTTAGAATCAATTATTTTTACTAATTCTATTCCTGCACCATGCAAAAACTCTTTTTCCGTTTTTTCAAAAATTTCATCCATAATCATAAATCCCTTCCTCAAAAATACTTCTCAAATGATTTTTTAGTAAATTGCATTATTTCCTCTAAACAATTTGAATATTTTTCCATAAAATCTTTGCCAAATTGTGTAAGATTAGTTTCTCCACCACCACTACCACCAGACCTTGTTTCTACTACTTTTTCTTCAAGCTCTCTTTCTACTCTTTTTATAATATTCCAAGCTTTTGAATATGACATTTCCATCTCTTTTGCTGCTTTTTGAATAGAGCCATTCTTTTCTATTAATTTAAGTAACTCCACAATGCCAGGACCATAAAATTTCTCGTTTCTTTTTAATGTTAATCTTATTAATGGAGTGAGTTTTTTAGAAAAATTATACTCTTTTATTTTTTTTCCTTGATCTTTGTTTTGTACTTTTTTTATGTCATTTTTCATATTGTGCTCCTTTTTTTGTATCAATTCGTTCTATTTTTAAAATTATAACATATCATTTGTGATAAGTAAACGAACAAAGAATATAAAAATCCACCTAAAACTACGCCGCCCACTATGTCTGTAAACCAATGAACGCCAGAAATAACTCTACACAATATAAGTGTTATCATCAAAATTATATTTACTATTTTAATTATATTATACAACAACTTTTTTAATTTATTAGTTCCTTTTAAATATGTTTTTATTATTGTAATATTGCAAGCAAAAACCATAATTGCAAGAGTTGTATGAGTGGATGGATAAGAGCTCTCTAAAACTTCTTCAATAACATCTCCAAAATAAGAGTTTCCATAAAATGAAGCTGGTCGGTAGTTTATAACTACTTTATCAAAAAAAACATATTGTAAAGCAAAAATTACTACTACTATTCCAAATGATATAATTTTGGGATCAACTTTCCATAAAGATCCTTTTAAAAATAGTTGAAATATAGCTACTACACACCAAAAAAGTATAATAAATATAGCTAAATATCCTAAATAATTAGATATATTGTAAATTGCCATTATATAATAGGAAAACACCCTAAAAAGAGAAATTATGTGTTGAAAGGGAATATTTATTAACACATAACCAATGGGAGTCTCATCCATTCCAAAATTTTGAACATCGAATGTTTTTACTGATATTGTAAATAAAACAAAAAATATAAATAATATTATTGTTGTTATACGATAATTGTTTTTACTATTTTCCATTTGTTCCTCCACTTGAATTTATACTTATTATATACAAAGCAAAATATAAAATCAAGTGTACATATTTTATAAAATATGATAAAATTGAAACAAAGGATGTAAAAAATAAATGTCAAAATATGATTATATTGTAGTTGGAGCAGGAAATGCAGGACTGAGTGCATCCCTTACTCTAATTCTTCAAAACAAAAAAGTTTTACTTATAGAACAGAATAATTCGGTGGGTGGGTGTGCTACCTCTTTTATTAGAGGTAGATTTGAATTTGACCCCTCTCTACATGAATTATGCGATTTTGGATCAAAAGAAAACAAAGGTACTGTACAAAAATTATTTGACTCATTTTCTATTGATTTAGATTGGATAAAAATTAATGATTGTTTTAGATTAATAACAAAAGGTTATGACAATAAAAAAATTGATGTAGTTATGCCAAGCAAAAAAAAAGAATTCATAAATAAAATGGAATATTATGTACCAAATTCTAAAGAAAAAATGATACAGTTTTTTGATTTACTTAAAGAAATAAATGATGGCTTAGAATACTTAACTTTATCAAATGGTAAATATGATACAAATATATTAAAAGAAAAATATCCTAACCTACTAATATGTGGATCTTACTCTAGTAAAAAAGTTTTTGAAGCTCTTAAACTACCAAAAGAGTGCCAAGATATTTTAAGTGCGTATTGGCCATACCTAGGAGTTGATTTAGAAAGAATGTCTTTTTTACATTATGCAGTTATGATTTTTAAATATATAGAAAAAAGTGCGTATATACCAAAAAATACATCAAATGATATATCTCTTAGTTTATTTGAAAGATTTAAAAGCCTTGGAGGATGCACTTTATTAAATACCAAATGCGAAAAAATACTTTTTGAAAATAGAGAAGTAAAAGGTATAGTAACAAACAATGGCACTTTTGAATCTAATTATGTGTTAGCAAATATTAACCCAGATATTTTATATGGAAAAATGATTCCAAAAAATGTTTTGCCAGATAGAGAAAAGCGTTTATCGAGTGCTAGAAATAGACATTTCTCTGGAAGAATGCTTTGTGTGTATTTGGGACTTAATAAAGATTATAAGGATATAGGAATAAAGGACTACTCAATATTTTTACCAAGCCTTGCCGATTCTAAAAAAGAGTATTTGAGTATGCAAAATAAAAATACAAATAATTTCTCTATATTTTTATGCTACAATGTAGTTAATGCAGATGCTTCGCCAAAAGGTACTTGTATTTGTTCTTTTACAACTATGTGTGGTAGGGATGATTTTGGTTATGATATGGATTTAAAAGATTATTATTCAATAAAAGAATCTTTTGCAAAAAAAATGATTAATTCTTTGAGAGAGAATGCAAATATAGATATATCTCCTTATATAGAAGAAATATCGATTGCATCGCCTCTCACTTTTGCAAGATATTTAAATGCTCCAGAGGGTTCTGTGTATGGATATGAACCTAATGATTGGGACTCAATGATTGCAAGAATGATGTCAATTAAAAGCGATTATCCTATAAAAGGACTTTACCCTATTGGCACATCTGGACCAAGAGGAAATGGTTACAGTTCAACATATGTATGTGGTAATTTAATAGCAAATTTAGCACTGGGGGATGAAAAAAATGCAAAAAATTAAAATGTCTTTATTCTCTCCTTTAGATATGTTAAAATTTAAAAACATTAAAAAAAATAGGGATAAAAAAATAAAAGAATCTCCATCTAAAGAAGTTTCTGCTGTTTTTCCTATAAATGAAAATGCATTATTACTGCATCCAGATAAGCAAGTTATGATTATAGAAAATATAATTTTGCATAAGAAAGCAAAAGCAAAATCTTTTGTATTAAAAAATAAAAACAATAAAAGAGCTACCATATTTAGAGCTGGTCAATATATTAGCGTCTTATTAAAAATCGGTGATTCTATTCTTACAAGACCTTATTCTATATCATCTTCTCCTAAGCTTACTTTAGAGGGAAAAATAATTATTACAATAAAGAAAAATGAATGTGATGATGCATTTGCTTCAAATTATATTTTGGAAAATTGGAAAATAAATGATGAAGTAATTATTTCTTCTCCTTGTGGCAATTTATATTATGAAAATTTAAGGGATTCAAATAATGTTTTAGCAATTGTTGGTGGAAGTTCAATTACTCCTATTCTTTCTATGGCTTATAGTATAAGAGATGCTTATGAAGATTTTAATTTGAATATTATTTATGGCTCAAATAATGAAGAAGATATTTTATTAAAAGAAAACCTTGATAAACTTGCATCTGAGTGTGATAAAATAAAAGTAAAATATGTAATACAAAATAAAAAAGATAATACTAATGACTTATACGAATATGGTTTTATAACAAAAGAAATTATAGAAAAATATGCTTTTGATAATACATTTTCAATATATCTCCTAGGTCCTAAAGAAATGCAAGAGTATATAAAAAATGAACTTAAAAACTCAAAATATAAAAATGTCAAAGTAAGAACTGAAATGAATATAGCAATTACGAAACCTTATATTTGTGATGACTTTCCGAAAGAATTAATAGATAAAACTTTTAATATTACAATCCATCAAGGTTTAGATGTTTATAATATTAAGGCTTCTACTAATGAACCTTTGCTTTGTGCTATAGAAAGAGCAGGTATAAATGCTCCATCAAGCTGTAGAAATGGTGAGTGTGGATTTTGCAAGTCTAAGCTTATTAGTGGTAAAATATATACTCCAAAAAATAATTCTAAATTAAGAAAAGCAGATATAAAATTTGATTATTTTCACCCTTGTGCTAGCTTTCCTTGTAGTGATCTTGAAATAGAGATTCCAAATTCTTATTTATATTAATATTTATATTTTATACATTTATTCAACATAAATTTGTGATAAAATTTTAAAATAAATAAAACATATGTTTAGGAGGATAAACATGAATAACCATAAAAAATATTACTCTTTATTTTTGTGCTTAATAATAATTTTTTTATTAAGTGCTTGTCAAAATAAAGTGAGTAATGTAGCTTCATCTTCTAATACTACTCTTTCTACAGAAGACAACAACTCTATGTCAATATCTGTTGAAAGCATAGTAAATAGTGAAACAAATATTGAAAGTAGCATTAGTGAAACTTTGTCTATTGAAAGCGAATCGAGTGAAAGCGACAATGTAAGTGATATTACAATTATTGAAGTAGCTAAAGAAGTAAGTATCGAAAATTCTTATATGATTTTGAAAGCAAAAATGCCTCAAATTAAATCTAATTTGAATCAAGAATTGTATGACGCAATAAATTATGAAATAAAACAAAAGTTTGAGCAAGATTTGGAAAGTGCAAAAAAAGATGCTATGGAAGAATATGATGCTTTCAATGCAACAAATGAAACTGTAGCACTTGAAAACTTACCTGCTTCTTATTCGCCAATGCTTGTAGATATTTATTATACTATAAAATGTAATGATAGTAATTATTTCTCTATGGAATTTACCACAACTACCACAAGAGCTAACGCATCTTATAGTACAATCTTTTTTAATGTAGATAAAAAACAAAATAAAAGAATTACATTAAATGATATTTTTGGTGATAATTTCCTTACTATAATAACAGACAAGGTAAATGACCAAATTGAAGAATTAAAGAAAACTAATGATTGGGCTTACATAGAAGGTACAGACCCAAAATTATTTATAAAAAATACTTTCTTTTATATAAACGAAAATCATCAAAGCGTAGTAGTATTTGATAAATATACTCTTGCTGTTGGCGCAGCTGGTGTTTTACAATTTATAATAGAAAAATAATAAAGGAGCATGTATGACAAAAAAAGAAAAAGTAGTATTAGCTTATTCAGGTGGACTTGATACAACAACAATCATTCCTTGGTTAAAAGAAAATTTTAATTATGATGTAATTTGCTGTTGCATAGATGTAGGTCAAGAAGAAGAATTGAAAGGCTTAGAAGAAAGAGCCAAAAAAAGTGGTGCATCAAAATTATATATTAAAAATGTAATAGATGAATTTGCAAATGAATATATATCTCCTGTAGTAAAAAGTGGTGCTGTGTATGAGAATGCTTATTTGCTTGGTACTTCTATGGCTAGACCTCTTATTGCTAAAACTTTAGTTGATGTAGCAAGAAAAGAGAATGCTCAAGTAATATGCCATGGAGCTACAGGTAAGGGTAATGATCAAGTTCGTTTTGAGCTTGGTATCAAAGCATTGGCACCAGATATAAAAGTAGTAGCTCCTTGGAGAATGAATGATTTATGGAATATGAAATCAAGAGAGGATGAAATTGAATATTGTAAAAAACATGGAATAAAACTTCCTTTTTCTAATAATACAAAATCTTATTCAAGGGATAGAAATTTATGGCATATATCACACGAGGGTTTAGAGCTTGAAAATCCAAACTTAGAGCCAAATTATAAGAATTGTTTGGTACTTTCAAAAATGCCACAGGATGCACCAAACAAAGAAACAATCATCAAATTAGATTTTGAAAGTGGTGAAGCAGTAGCTTTAAACAATAAAAAAATGAAGCTTTCAGAAATTATTAAAAAATTAAATGTAATTGGTGGAGAGAATGGTATTGGAATTATTGATATAGTAGAAAATAGAGTTGTAGGAATGAAGTCTAGAGGAGTATATGAAACTCCAGGTGGAACTATACTTATGTTTGCAAGAAATGCTCTTTCAGAATTAGTACTTGATAGACAAACATTTGACTTTAATAAAATAGTAGCAAATAAATTTTCGCAAATAGTTTATGAAGGAACTTGGTTTACTCCCCTAAGAGAAGCTTTATCAAAATATATTGATGAAATAAATAAATATGTAAGTGGAAGTATTACTCTAAAACTGTATAAAGGAAATATAATAAAATCAGGTTCATATTCTCCTTATTCATTATATAATGAAACTTTAGCTTCTTTTACTACTGGTGATCTTTATGATCATAATGATGCAAGTGGATTTATCACTCTATTTGGTTTACCTCTAAAAGTTAGAGCTATGAAAATGAGAGAAGTAAATAAAAAGAATACAAAAAAATCAAAATAAATTATTCAACTAATTTAAAATCAATAGTTCGCATTTCTTTAGATGCAGAAGCAACTTGAACTCTTAGACGCTCTCCTAATTGGAAGCGTCTATTTTTTCTTTCTCCTCTTATTTCAAAATTCTTTTCATCAAAAGTATAATAATCATCTTTTAAATCTTTTAATGAAATAAGACCCTCTATAGTATTATCTAGTTCTACATATATTCCAAAAGAAGTAAGGGATGATATAGTGCCATCAAATTCTTCTCCCAAAAATTCATGCATATATTCGCATTCTTTTAATCTTATTAAATCTCTTTCTGCATCTATAGCTCTTCTTTCACATTTTGATGTATCTACTCCTACTTGCTTTAATATTATATCGTAATGCTTTTTTCTTTTTTCATTGTATGTGCCTTGTAGATTCTCTTTTATTATTCTATGTATTTGTAAGTCTGGATATCTTCTAATTGGTGATGTAAAATGACAGTAGTGCGTTGCTGCTAGTGCAAAATGACCTAGGTTGTCATTCGTATACCTTGCTTGTTTAAGGGATCTTAAAGTAAGCTTTTCTATTATTGGAGACTCTTTTTTTTTTTTTGTATTAATTAATAATTTTTGTATATCCTTTGGGTGTATTTCATTTTTTGTATTGAGATTATAACCTAATTTTTCTACAAATTCTTTTAATGTTTTTATTTTTTCTTTATCTGGAATTTCATGCACTCTGTATAAAAAAGGTATCTTCTTTAAGTAAAAATCTTTTGCAACTGTTTCATTTGCTTCTAACATAAAATCTTCTATCATCTTATGCGATTCTAGTCTTTTTATAATGGATATAGAAATTGGTTTTAAATTTTCATCTACTTTTATATCCGATTCTTGAAAGTTAAATTCTATAGCACCTCTTTTCTCTCTTCTTTTTCTAATAATGTGAGATAAGGTATAAGCTTCGCACAATAAATTTTTATATGTATTGTATTCATTTATATCTTCACCATTTTCTAATTTATTTTCTTTTACGCAAGCTTCTACTCCATTATAAGACATTCTCATATTTACATTAATAATAGATTCGTAAATATCATAAGATATTACTTCTCCTTTTTCGTTTATATCCATTTCACAAGTGAGAGTATTTCTGTCTACTCCCATATTTAAAGAGCATATATCATTTGATAAAGCTTTTGGAAGCATAGGTATTACTCTGTCTAATAAATATACAGAAGTACCTCTATTATATGCTTCATCATCTAATATACTATGCTCTTTTACATAATTAGACACATCAGCAATATGCACATATAGTTTGTATATGTTTTTTTTCTTTTCTATGGATATAGCATCATCAAGATCTTTTGCACTCTCTGAATCAACAGTAATAGTTTTTAATTTTCTTAAATCTTTTCTTCTTGATAAATTAATATTACTTGATTTTTTATTTTCTATTTTTGAATTCTTATTTTTTTTGTTTTTACTACTACCATAAGCTGCTTCTTCTGCTTCTTTTATTACTTCTTTTTTAAATTCATATGGTATACCCATACTTTTTATTATAGATAAAATTTCTACATTTGGATCATTTTTAGAACCTAGTATTTCTAATATTTTACCCTCTGGCTTAGATGTTTTTTTCTTTGGAAACTTAATTATTTGTACTACTACTTTTGATTTATCTTTTGCTCTTAGCGAATTTTTATTTTCTATATATATATCAAAATTTATTCTCTTATTGTCTGGTATTACAAAACCAAAATTTTTTTGCTTTTGGAAAATGCCTACTACTTTCAAAGTATTGTGTTTAATAATTTTTATTACTTTTGCTTCTGCTTTTTTTTCACTCTCTACTTTTGTAATTTGTACAAGTACTTTATCATTATCTAGTGCGTTTAATGTATCTTTTCCTGGAATAAATACTTCTTTAAAATTTTGATCTGTTTCATTTTCGTCCTCGATTTTTACAAATCCAAATGAACTTTGAGTAGAAATAAATATACCCTCGTATTTTGCATCTTTTTTATTAAAATTTATCATTTATCTTAAAAACCCAGCTATGATTTGCTCTTCTGCCTCTTTCTCTGTAAGCCCTAGTGTCATTAATTTTATTAATTGCTCTCCTGCTATTTTTCCAATTGCTGCTTCATGTATTAATGATGCTTCTGTAGTTTCTGCATATAATTCTGGTGTAGCTAATACTTTTGCATTGTCCATAATTATAGAATCACATTCAGAATGACCCTTGCATGAAGTTAAACCATTTAATTTGCTTTTAAAATGTTGGAAGCTTTTATCCCTTGCTACTGTATGTGAAATAATATTGCAAGAGCTTTCTTCGCCTATTAGATTAGCATCAAAATCTGAAACTGCTTTTTGTTCTCCTGTAGTCATTACAGACTCATGAATTTCTAATTTTGATCCTTTTTTTAATTCTGCTTTTGTAGTTCTAGTTGTATCATCTATTCCAGATATTTGTGTTGTTTCCATACGCATAAAAGCATTTTCTTCTAGTTTTGCTACAGTAGTAGGATTCATAAATTTTTTACCTTTTCCATCTCCATTTGCATAATGTCTTTCTACATATTTTACTTTTGCATTTTTACCTACATAAAAAGTATGTATGCCATCGTGGTCAGAATCTTCATTGCCACAATTATGTATCCCACAGCCTGCTATAATAGTAATATCTGCATCCTCGCCTATAAAAAAATCATTGTATACGCATTCTTTGATACCTGTTTGTGAAATAATAACTGGTATATGTACAGATTCATTTTTTGTACCTGGTTTAATAATTATATCTATTCCTGGTTTATCTTTTTTTGTTTGTATATCTATATTTGCTGTGGTATTTCTTCCAGCTAATCCACTATTTGCTCTTATATTATATGCACCTTTTGGGAGTGCATCTAGCATAGCTACTTCTTTTAATAAATTTTTTTCTATCTCTGTCATACAATTCTCCTTTATAATTTTTTACAAGTTGCATTAATATTTTTTATTATGTCTGGCAATATTTTTTCTTTTTCTTCGTATCTTTCTACTACGCCATCATTTAAATAAATAATTTTACTTGCAATATTTAATATTCTTTCTTGATGACTTATTATCAAAATAGAACCTTTTGTATTTGCAATCATTTTTTCAAACACTTGTATTAAGCGTTGAAATGACCAAAGGTCTATACCTGCTTCTGGTTCATCAAATATAGAAATTTTAGAATTTCTTGCTATAACCATAGCTATTTCGATTCTTTTCAATTCTCCACCAGATAATTTATTGTCTAAGTTTCTATCATAATAATCTCTTGCACAAAGACCTACTTCTGAAAGAATATCACAAATTTCGGAAAATGATGCTTCTTTTCCTTTTGCCAATTTTAAAAGATCACTTACTTTTAATCCTTTAAAAGTAACAGGTTGTTGAAAACCAAAACTAATACCCATTTTGGATCTTTCAGTAATATTTTTGTTTGTAATATCTATATTATCCAAAAATACTTGCCCTGTGGTAGGTTTAATTATACCTGCACAAATTTTTGTTAATGTTGATTTACCAGATCCATTTGGACCTGTGATTACTACAAATTTATCATCAATTTTTAATGATACATCTTTTAATATTTGTTTATCATCAACAATGTAATTAATATTTTTTAATTCTAACATATGCCCCCTTCAATAATTAAAAATTATTTGTTTAAATTATACCAAAGTATTTATATCTTAGCAATATATAACTTTCTTTTTGACACAAAAATAGCCTTTTATTTAGTTAAAGGCTATAGAAAATTTAATTAAATAATATAAATATATTTACCAAACTATATTAAGTACCAAAGCCATAATCAAAAATAGTATTGCGAGTATTGTTGTTATTTTATCTAAAGTTCCCTCAACCGATCTTCCTTTTGCTTTTGACCAATATGACTCTCCCATACCAGCAATTGAGCCTAGACCTGCTGATTTGCCCTCTTGCAAAAGTATAATGCCTGATAAAGCAACGCACACTACAATAAATATCACAATCATTATTATTTTCATTACTTGCATTTTTTCTACCTCGCTTAATAAGTTAAATATTATAACAAATATATAATAAATATGCAAGTCAAATTTTAATATTATACAATTATGCCCTTTTTGTACAATAATATATATTTGGTTGACATTTTTTACAAACAAGTATATAATTATATCTTAATAAAAGGCGAAAATGCCTAAAAAATACTCTCAAAAAAGAGAATGAAAGGAAATAAAATATGAAAAAATTACTATCTATTGGCCTTGCTTTAACTATGGTACTTTCTTTAGTAGCATGTTCTGGCACACCAACAAAAACAGAAACACAAGCACAAGCAGAAACTCAAGCAGAGGCTGTAGCAGAAACAACTAAAGCCACTGCAAAAAAAGTTGGAGTATGTATTTACAAATTTGATGATGCATTTATGACAACTTATCGTAATGCTCTTCAATCAATGTTAGAAGAAATGGGATATCAAGTATCTGTAATGGATGGCAACAATGACCAATCTAAGCAAAATGAGCAAATTGATACTTTTATAACACAAGGTGTTGATGCTCTTATCATTAATCCAGTTATGACATCTTCTGCTGATGTTCTAATAAGCAAAGTTAAAGCTGCTAATATTCCTACAGTTTTAATCAATCGTGAGCCAACAGTTGAGCAAATGGCTGAATACAACAAATTAGTGTATGTAGGTTGTGATGCAAGACAAAGTGGTACAATGCAAGGAGAACTTATTCTTGATACTCCTAACAAAGGCGATATAAATGGAGATGGCATAGTTAAATATGTTATGATAGAGGGTGATCCAGAGAATGTAGATGCTCAATACAGAACAGAATTTTCTGTAAAAGCTCTTACAGATGCAGGTATGAAAGTTGAAATGTTAGATGATCAACAAGGTATGTGGGACAGAGAAAAGGGACAAACAATTGCAGCTAATGCTCTTGCAAAATTTGGTGATGAAATAGAAGTTATTTTCTGTAACAATGATGATATGGCAATAGGTGCTCTTCAATCTATTAATTCAGCTGGAAGAAAAGTAAATGAGAATATATACCTTGTAGGTGTAGATGCTCTTGATGCAGCTATAAATGAAGTATTGGCTGGCAATATGACTGGTACTGTTTTAAATGATGCTAAAGGACAAGCTTCTGGTGCTGTAAAAGCTATGGAAGATCTTCTTGGTGGAAAAACATACCAATCAGGTTCTCAATCAATATATGTTAATTATGTAAAAGTAACCCCAGAGAATGCTAAAAATTATCAATAATATTATTAAATAAATTTGTTTACTATTCCTAAAGGTGCGTGTGATTCAAATTAATCGCACGCTTCTTTTTTTAAGAATTATTTCGGAGGTATAACTTTGGGAGAATATCGTTTAGAAATGAAAGACATAGTCAAGTCTTTCCCTGGTGTAAAAGCATTGGACCACGCTCAATTAAAATTAAGACCTGGTACTGTTCATGCTCTAATGGGTGAGAATGGGGCTGGAAAATCTACTCTTATGAAATGTCTTTTTGGAATATACCATATTGATGAGGGTGAGATTATATATGAGGGTCAAAATATTCATATACAAGGACCTCTTGATGCACTACATAAAGGTATTGCTATGGTTCATCAAGAATTGCAACCTATACCCGAAAGATCAATTGCTGAAAATATTTTTGTAGGTAGATATCCAACAAAAAAAATTGGTCCTATAAGTATAATAGATCACAAAAAAATGAACGAAGATGCTGAAAAAGTGTTGAAAGAAGTTCATTTAAAATTTGATGCAAAAGCAAAATTAGGCTCTTTAAGCGTAAGTCAAATGCAACTAGTAGAAATTGCAAAAGCCGTGTCGGCAGATTGTAAAGTATTAATTCTTGATGAGCCTACATCTTCTCTTACACAATCAGAAGTAGAAGCTCTATTTGTAATTGTAAATGAGCTTAGAAGAAAGAATGTATCAATAATATATATAAGTCATAAAATGGATGAAATTTTACGAATAAGTGATGAAGTTACTATAATGAGAGATGGTCAATACATAGGAACTTGGGATTCAAAAGAATTAACAACAGATATGATAATTACAAAAATGGTTGGTCGTGAACTTTCTAATTTATTTCCTAAAAGAAATAATGTACCAGGAGATGTAGTTCTTGAGGTACAAGATTTTACTTCTATTAACCCAAAAAGTTTTAGAAATATTTCTTTTAAAGTAAAAAAAGGCGAAATTTTTGGTATTGCAGGTTTGGTTGGTGCTCAGAGAACTGAGCTTATGGAGGGCTTATTTGGGCTAAGAGCACATTCACATGGTAAAATAATATACAAGGGCTCTTTATTAAATGTTAATCGCCCTCAAGATGCTATAAGACATGGCATCGCTCTTCTTACAGAGGACAGAAGAGCTTCTGGAATAATGGGTGTTTTATCTGTAGCAGATAATGTTTCTATTGCTTCTTTAGATCAATATTTGGTTTTAAAATGTGTGTTAGATAATAAAAAAATAGAATCCCTTGTTAAAGAAAATGTAGATAAAATGTCTATCAAAACGCCATCATCTAAAACATTAATACAATCACTCTCTGGAGGCAACCAGCAAAAAGTTTTGATAGCAAGGTGGCTTGCAAACTCTCCAGATGTTTTCATAATGGATGAACCAACAAGAGGAATAGATGTTGGTGCAAAATATGAAATATATTGTATCATAGAGGAATTAGCAAGAAGTGGCAAATCTATTATAATGATTTCTTCTGAGATGAGCGAGCTTATGGGTATGTCGGATAGAATAATGGTAATGTGCGATGGTAGAATGACTGGTATTATAGATGGCGAAAAAGCTAACCAAGAAAATATAATGGCTTTAGCAACACAGTTCAAATAAAGGAGATATTTTTATGACAAAGAAGTTTGATATAAAAAAATTTTTATCCAATAATGCAATTATTGTTTTGATTATAGTTCTTGCATTGTTTACAGGTTTTTCATCAAAAAATTTCTTTACAGCTACTAATTTCAAAAATCTAATAACAAATATGGCACCAAGATTTATTATAGCCTGTGGTGTATCTGGCTGTCTTATAACAAAAGGAACTGACCTCTCTGCTGGTCGTGCTGTAGGACTAGCTGCTTGTCTTTCTGCTATGCTACTTCAAAAAGTAGATTACTCAGCAAGAATGCTTAAGTGGCTACCAGATATTCCTTGGATGTTTGCAATAATAGTTGTAGCAATTATAATGGGATGTATAGGAGCTGTAAACGGAGTTATAGTTTCTAAATTAAAAGTACCTCCATTTATAGCAACTCTAGGTATGCAAACTATCATATATGGAATTTGTCAAATTATTACTAATAACCAACCAATGGGCGGATTTAAAACAAGCTATTTACGCCTTGCTTCGGGTTATGTGGGTTTCTTTCCTTATATAGCTATTTTTGCAATTATAATCGGTGCATACTTTTGGTTTTTGTACAATAAAACAAGGCACGGCAAATATATGTATGCAATTGGTGGCAATGAAAATGCTGCATCTGTTGCTGGTGTAAATGTAACATCTACTCTTATTCGCATATATATGCTTGCTGGTATAATGTATGGTGTTGCTGGCTTTCTTGTTGGTGCAAAAGCAGGTGGTGCTTCTACTGCTACTGGATATGGATATGAGCTTGAAGCAATAGCAGCTTGTACTATAGGTGGTGTGTCTGCAAATGGTGGAGTTGGTAAAGTGTTTGGTATACTAACAGGAGTTCTTGTTTTTGAAATATTAAAAATATGTTTGCAATTTTTGGGAGTGGATCCAGCTTATACTTACATAGCTCAAGGTTTAGTAATAATAGTTGCTGTAGCACTTGATCTAAGAAAATATTTAGCAAAAAAATAATATAATATGATTACTATTCAAAAATTAAAAGAAAATATAAATAATGGTTCTTTAGATAATAAACTATCTCTACTGTATAGTAAAAGCAGCGATGATTTGTTGTATTATAAAAATAGAATTAATAATTTAATAAATAATTTTAAAAAGTATTATAATATTAATGATGATAATCTTAATGTGTATTTATTTTCTTCTCCTGGAAGAACAGAAATATGTGGCAATCATACAGATCACCAAAGGGGTAAGGTATTAACTGCTTCTGTGAATTGCGATATGATTTCATTGGTTAGTTTAAATAATAATAAAACAATAAATATTTACTCAGAAGAATTTGGGCTAAGTACTATAGAAATAAATAACTATAATAAAAAAACTGAAGAAGAACATACTTCTCTCTCTCTCATTCGTGGAATACTAAAAAAAATATCTTCACTAGGTTACAAATTTAGTGGTTTTAATGCTTATATTTCATCAGATGTTTTGAGTGGTTCTGGTCTTTCTTCTAGTGCATCTTTTGAAATGTTAGTTGCTGTTATTTTAAATACTTTATTTTGTAATAATGAAATTAGCCCAAAAGACTTAGCTATTATAGGTCAATATGCAGAAAATATTTATTTTAATAAACCATCTGGCCTAATGGATCAAATGGGTTGTATGATAGGTGGCATAATAAAAATTGATTTTCATGAAAAAAATAATCCTATTTTTGAAAAAATTAAATTTGATTTTAACAAAAATAATTTTGTTATGTGTATAATAAATAGTGGAAGTAATCATGCTAATTTAACAAATCACTACTCTTCTATTCCATTAGAAATGGAGAGCATAGCTAAGGCTTTTAAAAAAGAAGTATTAAGCGAAGTAAGTGAAGAAGATTTTTATAAAAATATTAATTCTTTAAGAGTAGCGTGTGGTGATAGAGCCATTTTAAGAGCAATTCATTATTATGATGACAATAAAAAAGTAGATGAAGAAGCTAGTAGTTTAGAAAAAAGAGATTTTAATACTTTTTTAAAATTAATAAAAGAAAGTGGAGAATCCTCTTTTATGCATTTACAAAATGTGTCTTCATATGATGACCCTAGAGAACAAAGTGTAGCTATAGCACTTGCACTTACAAAAAAAATATTAAATGGAAAAGGTAGCGTAAGAGTGCATGGAGGAGGGTTTGCGGGTACTATTCAAGCTTTTATGCCTTTAGAAATTTCAAAAAAATTTAAAAAGGGAATAGAAAAATATCTTGGACCTAATTCTTGCCATATTATGAATATAAGAGATATGGGAGCAGTGGAAGTAATATAAAAATATTCTCTATTATAATAAAAAAGCATTTATAATTTTTATAAATGCTTTTTTTATTATTATGAAATTATTTTTTTATTCTTACTCTGGCTCATCCACATAATTGCCATTGCTTGTTTTTTCGCTATAATCGGTACTTGTGTTTTTATTTTCGTTAGTTTCACTTGTCGTATCTGCTCTAAGAGTAGATATTTTACTATCTGGTATGACTGTTCCATCTACTGTACACCATTGCCCATCTCGATTAACATAATAACCATCTGGAGTTTTCTTTATTGGCACAAAGGTATTACCTTTTGTCATTTGTCCATAGTTGTTATTCTCTTGAGTAAAATAGTACCAATATCCATTTGAGCTTAACCAATTTGTAGCTAACACTCCATCTTCTCTTCCACCTACATGTGCATAATAAGTACGCCCATCTGTTGTATTTATTGTGCCCACAACCATCTCAGCATTTTCATTAAATATATATGCTTTTTTATTATATCGACTTATATCATTTCCAGTATAATCTTCATCATTTTCTTTATTTTCATACATTACTACCACAGAAGATGTGGCTTCTTTTCCATTTTCAAATACATAATGCCATTTATTTGTACTAGGATCTTTATACCACACATTTTGTTTGTCGGCATCTGACTTGGTTGCTTCCCTACGCTTTGTTACCACTATATTGCTTGTTGTGCTAAGTTTTAAATCATATATTATTTCTCTTTTCAAAAATAATGTAGTGCTTCCACCTGCTCCTGTGCCACCACCTACTCCTGGTCCAGAAAAACTTCCTGCTCCTCCTACTTTTCCTCCTCCACCTGAGCTCCCACCTGAAGTTCCTGTACTTCCATTTGCACTTGCACTAGATCTAACATTTATAGGAATATCTGCATCTAGTCCATCATAAGTTACTGTTACTACTTTATCTGAAGCAAGAAGATATGAATTGTCTGATGAAAAAGAAAAGTCTGCATAATTTGTTACTTTCCATTTTTCGTTACGAGTAGATAAATCATCATATTCTACTTGAACTTCTAATCCATTTGGATCAAATTCTTCGTACTCTTCATAATTTGTTTTAGGGTAGCTCACTATTATTAAATTTTCTGGTGCTACATTTGGATTAAGTGTTTCTACTCGTACTTTAATCTCTCCCATAAAACCGCTAGTAGTGCCACCATAAAAAATGGTTATAGGTGTAATTGAGTAAGCTCCAGGGTCATTAGCTGATTTGAATTGTTCACTAGTATAGTCTGGTGTAAATGTAAATGATTTTTTTGATGCATTATTATATGGGCATTCTATTGTTTTTTTATTGTTTTCCCATGTAAGTGTAAATACTAAACCACTTGGATCTAAATTCTCACCATTTTTATATGTATATCCACTTCCTGCTTTTGTTGGATTTGAAGATATTGTAGTACTTTCTATATTATTTGTGCTATAAAATTTTATAGAGCTACTTGCTGGCAATACTTTTTTAAACTCAGAGCTAGTTAAAAATAATCTTCCATCACCACTTGTTGTAGAATTATCTTCTGCAACCCATATTGCTTGAATTGAATTTGTAAGCTCGTTTAAAATTGTAGTGTTTATATTGCCTGGGACTATAAAATCCGATCTCGATTTATCAAACATTCCACTACAAGATGTCATTCTAGAAAAATCATATTTTGTTAAATCTATAATTGTAGCCCAAGTGTTTTGAAATAAGTAATTGTAATTTGTAATATTGTTTGCATTTTCAAGAATTGCATATGGTATTTCTATAAGCTCTGTGCAAGATGCAAACATTGATTCTACATTTGTTGCACTACTCAAATCTAATCTGTTTACTTCATTTATAGTATTTAATTTAAAACAATTAGAAAACATGTAAGAAAAATTGGTAATCTTTTGTGTGTTAAAATTTCTACTAAGACTGATAGTACTTACACTTTCACAATCCTTAAATAAAGAGTACATGTTGCCAGCTTCTACATTTGATGTGTCCCAAGATGATACATCTATTTCTTTTAAACTTGTACATCCCTCAAAAACGCCTATCATATTTTGAACTTTTTTTGTATTAGCAAATAATTCCACTTCCTCTAAATTAGTACATCCTTTAAACATTGCTTTTATATCTATTACTTCGCTTGTATCAAAAAAAGAAATGTCTATCTTTTTTAATTTTTCACATCCCTCAAACATTGAAGACATTATAGTATCTTTGTATGGAATAGTCATAAAATCTGAATTGATTTCTATCTCTTCCAAATTTATACAACCCTCAAACATATTATTTAAAAATTTTCCCGGTACTTTTACTTCTCTTTTGAAAATTATTTTGGTTATTTTGTCCTTTTCTGGAAGAGGCTCTCCAGTATGTACTTGTCCATCTGGTGCTGTGTAACTTTGACCTGTAGAATTAGGTACATAGGGAATTTCTCCTTTTTCAAGAGTAAATATACCATCATCATCTAGTGTGTATTGGCAAGTTCCCCACACACCTGTAGTTGCCGAAAAAGCTTTCATAGGATTTATCCCTATGAAAGCTAATATTAATACTATATAAATTATTTCTTTTTGTAATTTAAAATTTGAAATTTTACAAAACATCTTTATATCTCCAAATTTATTTTACTGTTATTAAAGTTCCATCTTGAGTACATATTTTTCCCTCGTTATTTACATACACACCATTAGATATCATTGAAACAGAATCATATTTTGATTTTACTAAACTACCATAAGAGTTTTGACTTGTATTAAAATAATAATAATACTTTCCTATAGCTTTTAGTCCTGTATATAATTCACCTTTGTTTTCATTGTCCTCTACACTAGCAAATAATACTTCGCCACTTGTTGTATAAATCCAACCTGTAAGTATAATAAAGTTTTCATCTGTAGCATATGCTATGTAACCATCATCATATTTTGTATCATCATCTGCATCAGATTTATATGTCACAAAAATTGTATTATTGAATAAATCTGTATTATGTAATTTTGCTGTTCTATTGCCTTGATCATCTTCTGAACTTATTGTAAGACTGGCTTTTGAGCTTAACATCATTCTTCCAAGTCCGCCAGCTCCTATTGCTATATTTTCATGTATAGGGAATGTTTCGTAAGGCTCGTCTTCTCCTGGAATTACTACATCACCTTGTTCAATATCTGGGGTTGTGCTTGTAGGACCTTTCTCTTCATTTACAACTTCTATATTTCCACCACCCTTTCCCTCTGGTATTACTTTTACAAAATTTACAACAACATTAACTATAGCTGCTTTTGCTGTTTTTACTTGCTTTTCAAGCACTTCTGTAGCATATAAATTTAAATTTTGCTTATCAATATCTTCTATTCTTTTTGAAGCTAGTACATACTCTTCTTCTAGTCCATCTTTTAATTCTACTTTTTTAGGTTCTAGGACTAACTCATCATCATCTACTGCTTTTTTTACACGGTCAGTAAACTCTCTTAAATCATTTAAAAATACACTTTTTCTTTCATCAAACCTTTTGTTTTTCTCTTCTTTAAATGTATTCTCTAAGTTAGTTATTGCTTCACTTTTGTCTATATTTACTTCTTCTGCCAGTGTATCATTTTCTATTTTTTCCAAATAAGCATTTGATATTGATGCGATTTTTTCTTTTAATTCTTGTTTTTCTTCATCTGTTATAAAAGTATCTTCTTCTATCAAATCTAAAATTTCATCTTTCTTATTTTCTATTTCTTTTTTTGCTTCCTCTTTGATTTTTAAGAAATTGTAAATATCATTTGCTTCGTTTAATGTATCTTCTATGATTTTATTTGCTTCATTCTTTGTATTTATTACTTCTTCGGCTGTGTTTTGGTCTTTTAAAGCATTAGAAGATGTTGCTTTTAAATTGGATAATACTTCTATTAATCTGTTTGTATCATCTTCTACTATCTTTTTATCTATTATTTCTTTTTTTGCTTCTTCTATTTTATCATTCAACTTCTTTTCTATTTCTTCTTTGAAGTTTTTGAAATCAATTATTTCTTGAAGCTTATCTAGTACATCTCCTATTTTAGAGTTCTTGTGGTCATTTGTTGTGCCAATAAATTCATCAAGTGATTCTTTTACTTCTTGTATTGAATTTGTATTGTTTAAGCTTGCAATTCCATCTGTTCTTATGTTTTGTAAATTAGAAATAAGCTCATCTTTTTCACTTGTTGTAATATTATTGTTGTCAAATTCTTCAAACACTTTTCCCATAGCATCAATAATTGCTCTTTCTAAAGCTTCTTTTGCTTTATCTTTTTCGTTTTGAAGAAATGTTTCATTTTCTACATTTGTTATTTTATCTAATGCATCTTGTTTGTTTTGATTGATTTCTTCTTCTGTGGTAGAATTATTGATTTGATTTGTAGCGTCTTCAAGTACTTTATCTAAATCTTCTTCTAATTCTTGTTTCTTTTCTTCTGTTAGTTCTCCCTTGTCAAATGCTTCATTGATTTTGTCCTTTAAATCATTTATTTCTTTTTCTATTTCTTTTATAGCTTCTTCTTTTTTGTTTTCAAAATCTTCTTTTTCAGAAATTAAATCTTTTATATCATTTAATTCTTTTTTTGCTTCATCAAAGATTTTTTCTATTTCATATATTGTTTCTTTTTGATCTATTTCGTTATTTTTGTTATTTACTATGTTATCTATTTGATCTTTTAATTCTTGTTTTTTACTTGGGTCTAATATTTTATCATCTGTATTTTCAATATAGTCTTTTAAATCATTTGCTTCTTTTTCGATTTCTTTTTTTATTTCATCTTTTTTATGATTCAAATTTGCTTTGTCATTAATATCATCAAGATCTTCTATTGCATCTTTCATTATATCACTTACTGTGTCTTTATCTTGTGTGTTATTAATATCTTCTATTGCTTTATCAACTATATCATTTACTTCTTTTATGTATATTTCTTTTTCTTCATCTGTTAAAGTATTGTTGTCATTAATTTCTTTTATCACTTCTTCTTTTTCTTTATTTATATTAGATATAGCATCTTGCTTTTCCTCTTCTAGTGTTTTTATTATTTCACTTGGAGTTGATTCTTCCTCTTCTTCATCATTTGGTTTTTCACTTTCGCTTGGAGTTGAAACAGCAATCACAGTGTCTGCATTGTTAGCTATATTTTGCAATTCTTCTTTTGCTTTTTCTAGAGCTTCTTTTATTTCTTCTTCTGTTTTAGAATTTTTTATATTGTTTTCTCCATCGTTAAATGCATCATCTAATAGTTTGTCATAGTAATTTTTTTCATAATTTGTAAGATTGTCATTGTTTTCTATAGCTTCTTTAATTATATCTTTTACTTCTTCAAGCTCTATTATGGCTTCTTCTATTTTGCTTTTAATAGAAGTATTCTCTTTTATTTCATTTAAAATTTCATCTATTTGTGTATAAGCATCATTTTTTATTTCTTTTAATATATTGTTATTTGCTTCATACATATCATAGGTTTTATTGTCTACTTCATTGTTTTTATCTATTCTTATTTGTTCTACTTTTTGAATATAATCTATTTTTTCTTCTTCTGTAAGTAGCTTGTTATTTTGTATGCTCTCCTTTGCTTTTTGTGCTTTGTTATCAATTAATACTTTAATCTCTTCTTTTTCAATATAAAAATTATTTTTATTTTGTATTTCTATAGAAATATCATCTAGAGTATTTTTATATTTTTCTACTTCGTTGTTGATTTTTTCTATTGTGTCTATTTCTTGTTTATCTATTTCTGCTTTTGCTTTTGTAGCTTCTTCATTTATTTTTGTTATAAATTCATTCTTTTCTTCTTCTGTAAGATATTCATTTTTTGTGATATCTCTTTTTATTTCCTTTTTTGCTTCTTCATCAATTTGTTCTTTTGCTTTTTCTTTTGCATCTAAGACTTCTGCTGTAGTAGAAACTTTTTCTATATCTTTTATTAATTCTTCCATCAAATTTTCTACATCTTCTTTTTTATCTAGTGTGTCAAATTGTGGGAATTTGTCTTTTATTTTTTCTAGTTCTTCATACAAATTTTCTTTTTCTTCATCTGTGATTGAACTTATATTTTTTATATTTTCTTTTGTTTCTTCAATAATATCATTTAAATCATCTTTTACTTGCTCTTTGTATTCTATGAATTCTAGTGCTTCATCTACTTTTTTTATTTCATCATTTATTTTTTGTATGTATTCTTCCAGTGTATTTTTTATTTCTTCCTTATCTTTTGCTAAATCTATTGCTGTATCACCATTTGTTTTAATATTTCCTATTTCTGTTATTATATCTTCTTTTATAGCATTAGAAACTGAAGCATATTTTATGCTATTAATTAATTCGATTGCTTCTTCTTTCTTTTTATTTAATTCTTCTTTTGCTTCTTCTTTTTTATTATCAATTATTTTCTCTATGTTTGTGATATTGTCTATTTCTTGTAAGGCATCATTTTTAATATTTTCTACATCTTCTTTTGTTGTTTGATTATCAACTTTATCTTTTGAGATTTCAGATTTTGATGCTACTTTATTTATTAATTCTTCTGCTTCCTCTTCTGTTATTATGCCATCGTTTTTGTTATCTTCTATTTCTTTAATTATTTCTTCAACTTTTTTATCTA
>JAUNSV010000023.1 GCA_030539055.1 Eubacteriales bacterium
AAATGTAAATGAATAAAAAAAGAATAAATGATTTTATAAACTCATATAAAAATAATAATTCAAAATTGTATTATTTAAAACAATTTGCAAATTTTACTAATGTTCCTATAATAAAAGATGATACAGAAGATTTTATTAAATTAATTTTAAGCATACATAGACCAAAAAAAATATTAGAAATTGGGGCTGCAATTGGTTATAGTTCATTAATGATGTCTTCAATACTTTCTGATTCACATATTACTACAATAGAAAATGATGAGATTCGTGTAAAATTTGCAAAAGAAAATATAAAAAAATATAATTCTGCAAAAAAAATTAAATTAGTTTTTGAAGACGCTACTACTTATTTAAAAAAAATAAATAATAAAAAATTTGATTTTATTTTTTTAGATGCAGCAAAAGGACAATATTATAAATGGTTTAATGATATATATCCTTTAATGAAAAAAAATTCTATATTAATTGCAGATAATATTTTTAAAGAATATGAAATTTTAGAATCATTGTATACAATAAAAAAGAGAGAGAGGACTATCCATAATAATATGAGAAAATTTTTATATGTAATTACACATAATAAAAATCTTTATACTTCTATTTTCAATATTGGAGATGGAATTAGTGTCTCAATACGAGTATGAAACCAGAATTATTAATACCAGCTGGTTCTTTTGAGACTCTAAAAGTAGCTTTATCTTATGGAGCCGATGCAATATATTGCGGGGGAGAAAGATTCAGTTTAAGAAAAAAAGCAAATAATTTTTCTTTAGAAGAACTAAGGGAAGGAATTAAATATACTCATAATTTAGGAAAAAAAATATATGTAACAATTAATATTTTTCCACATAATGATGATTTAATTGGATTAGATGATTTTTTAAATACTATAAATCAATACAAACCTGATGGATTAATAATAGCTGATGTTGGAGTATTTAGTATTGCAAAAAATATTTGTAAAAATATTCCATTACATATTTCAACACAAGCAAATATAATTAATTATGAAAGTGCAAATTTTTGGAGTAATATTGGTGCAAAGAGAGTAGTGCTTGGAAGAGAACTTTCTCTTATAGAAATTGAAAAAATAAAAAATAATATTAATAATAATCTTGAAATCGAATGTTTTATACATGGTTCAATGTGTATTGCATATAGTGGTAGATGCCTTTTATCTGCTTTTCTGACTAATAAAGAATCTAATCTAGGGGAATGCACACACCCTTGTAGATGGAATTATTCATTAGTGGAAGAGAAACGCCCAGGTGAATATATGAATATTGAAGAAGATAATAGAGGCACATATATATTTAATTCTAAAGATTTGTGTATGATAGAGCATATTCCAGATTTGATCAAATTAAATATTGATTCATTTAAAATTGAAGGAAGAATGAAAACTGCATTATATATTGCAACTGTTGCAAGAACTTATAGAAAAGCAATTGATGATTATTATAATGGTAATTATGAGGCAAATTTAGAATGGTATAAAAAAGAAATATGTAAGTGTACATACAGAGATTACACTACAGGTTTTTTTTATGGAAAACCAGATAATACATCTCAAATATATAATAATAATACCTATAAGAAAGGTTCAATATTTTATGGAATAGTAGAAAAAATTGAAAATGAATATGCATTTTTAACACAAAAAAATAAATTTGAAATAAATCAAGAATTAGAAATAATGAAGATAGATGGAACAAATGTAAAAACAAAAGTATTAGAAATATATGATTTAGAGAAAGAAGAATTTGTATCATCTTGTAAACATTCAAAACAAAAAATAAGATTGAAATTATCTATAATGCCAAATGTTGGAGAAATTATTCGCTCTTAAATATAAATTAATACCATTATTAATTGCCATATTATCATTATTATATGGTATATTTTTAATATTTATGAGAGGTATATCTTTTGCTGGAATAGCAATTTTTATTTCAATAATGATAATTTGTTTTTCATTTTTTTTGTGTTTACTTAAAAATAAAAATCCAGAGAAACCTCCTTCTTTTATTAGAATTTTTTGTTCAATGACTTTTTATGCATATTTTTTTGTAATTCTTTTTTTATTATTTCCTATTATCATTTGTTCTATTCAATATAAATATTCAAAAGAAGATAAATATTTTGATTATATAGTAGTTCATGGAGCAAATATGACTGGTAATGATTCTGTGAAAACTTTAGTATATGAAAGATTAGATGAAGCATATAATTATGCAATTAGTAATCCTAGGGCTTTACTATGTCTTAGCGGGGGAAAAATGAAAAATGAAGCAGAACCAGAAGCAGTTTATATGGCAAATTATTTAGAAAAAATGGGTATTGATAAAAGTAGATTTATTTTGGAAGATAAATCTTTTAATACTTATACTAATATTGATTATTCTTTAAGAGTAATAGAAAAAGATATTATTGATAGAAATAAAATGATTCCTTTAGTTGCTTTACCGTTTAATACAAAAGATGATGAATATAAAATGAATACAAATGTAAAAATTGCTTTTTTATCAAGTGATTTTCATTTATATAGAATTAAAAGAATGGCTAAAAATATGGGTTTAGAAAATTTTTATTTAATAGCGAGTAATACCGAATTAGTTTATAAACCATATTTATTTTTAAAAGAATGCTTATCTTTATTTAAAGCATATTTGTTAGGACAATTAGAAGAAAAATTTATTAAAGAAATTAATTCAAAATGTAAATATTTAATTCATAAGAAGACTAATGCAAAATTAGTATTAATTATGAATGAAGATAATAACAAAGTATTTAATATTTGTTTTAAAACTCCTGTAAATAATTCAAAGGGAATTCCTCATATATTAGAGCATTCAGTTTTATGCGGTTCAAAAAAATATCCCATTAAAGATCCTTTTGTTGAATTAGCAAAAGGATCGATGAACACATTTTTAAATGCAATGACATATCCAGATAAGACTTGTTATCCAGTTGCTTCTTGCAATATTGTGGATTTTAAAAATTTAATGGATATTTATTTAGATGCAGTATTTAATCCTAATATTTATAAAAATGATTATATACTTAAGCAAGAAGGCCATCATTTAGAATTATTTGATAAAAACGATAAGATAACAATTAATGGGGTAGTATATAATGAAATGAAAGGAGTATATTCAGACCCCAATAGTATTTTAGAAAGAATTATGTATGAAAATTTATATCATAATACTACTTATAAATATGAATATGGTGGAGATCCTAAATTTATTCCAGAATTAACAAAAAATGAATTTTTAAATTTTCATAAAAAATATTATCATCCAAGTAATAGTATTATTGTATTATATGGAAATATGAATTTTGATGAAAGATTGGAATATTTAGACAAAGAATATTTATCTAAATATGAATATTCAAATATAAATTCAAATATTGAATTAGTTGATAGAAGTAATATTTGTAATGATGTAAATTCTTATTATAATTATAATGGAGAAGATGTCGATAATAAATCATATTTTTCTATAACATTTTTGTTAGATAATAAAAAAGATATTATTACACATATATTATTAAAAATACTATCATATATTCTTGTTGATAAAGAGGGCGCATTATTAAAAGAAAATTTATTAAAATTAAAATTTTGCGAGGATGTTGATTGCATTTATCAAAATGAGATTTTAGAGAGCAATTTTTCAATCATTCTTAAAAACGCTAAAGATAATATAAAAGAAGAATTTATAAAAATAGTATTTGATACATTTAATAGTATTATTGATACAAAAATTAATAAAGATATTTATTTATCTGCCTTAAATAGAATAGAATTTGAATATAGAGAATGTGAAAGTGGTAATATACCGAAAGGGCTTTTATATTCGTTAAATATATTAGAAAGCACTTTATATAACGATTCTCCATTTATTTATTTAGAATATGAAAAAGCAATTGATTTTTTAAAAAAAATTAATATTAATGATAAAAATAGTTGCATATATGAATTTATAAAAAATAAATTTATTGATTCTAATGATTATGTAATTGCCTCTATAAAACCTAAAAAAAATTTATTAATAGAGAAAGAGAATAAGTTAATAAAACAATTAGAATTAAAAAAGAATTCTTTAAGTGATAATGAATTAGAAAAAATAATTAAAGAAACAATTGAATTAAAAAAATATCAAGAAAGTAAAGATTCTATTGATGATATTAAAAAAATTCATTTATTATCCTTAAATGATATTGAAAGAAAAAAAGAGATATTAAATTATGAAAAAATGAATAATAATGTTATTTTTGTAAAACGAGATACAAATGATATTATTTATTTTTCTAAACAAATCAAAATAGAAAACTTCAGTGATGATAAAATTTATTTTTTAAGTATTTTAACATATTTATTGGGTAAAATTAATACAATAAATTACGATTATGAGAAATTAAATATAGAAATTGACAAAATTTCAGATGGTTTTTATGCAAACTTAAATAATTTCAAAAATGGTAATTATTTGTTTTTACAAATGAAAAGTACTAAATCAAATTTCAAAAAAGCGATAAGTATATTTAATGAAATTCAATTTAATACTATCTTTGATGATTCAGAGCATATAAAAAAATTATTAAATGAATTAAAAATGATATGTATAGAAAACATTCAATCTTCTTCTCATATTGTTTCTTCTACAAGAGGATTATCAAATATATCTGATAAATTTTCTTTTAAAGAAAAGACATCAACATATAGTATATCTTTCTTTTTATTCTTATGTGATTTAATAAATGAATATGAGTTAAATAAAGATATTATAATAGATAATTTAAAATGTATTTATTATTTGGTTTTTTCGAAATTAAATTTTGATTATGCTTTTTCTTATAATAAAAAAGATGAAGAAATACTATCTATAATTAATAAAGAAATGAAAAATGAAATTTTTATTAACAATGATTCTTCTTTTAATAATATTATTGATATAAATAAATATAAAAAAATTGTAAAAAATGAGGCATTTATTACTTCAAGTGAAGTAAATTATGTTTGTATAGCAAATAATAATTATTATGATAATTATAATTCTACATTAAGATTTTTAAAAACTTTTTTATCTTACGAATATTTATGGGAAAATGTAAGAGTACTTGGCGGTGCATATGGGTGTATGTGTAATTTTTTTAGAAATAAGGATTCATATTTTGTATCTTATAGAGACCCTAATATAATAAAGACTATAGATTGTTTTCATAATACATCGTTATATTTACAAAATGAAATTTTCAATAAAGATCTTTATGAAAAATATATTATTAGTACTATTTCTCATATAGATAATCCTATTAGTAATATGTTATATTTTAATTCAAATTTAGATGCTTATTATGATAATATAGATAATGGAACAATAAGTAATGATAGGATAGAAATATTATCATTAGATGAGAATAAAATTAAACACAATATTAGTATTATTGATGATTTACTAAAAAATAGTAATATATGTGTTATTGGACAAAAAAGTGCTATTGAAGAAAATAAAAAAATATTTGATGATATTAAAATAATAAATGTATGAATGAAAATAAAAAAAAATCAGGTTTTGTATCAATCATAGGTAAGCCCAATGCAGGAAAATCTACATTGTTAAATTCAATTGTAGGAGAAAAAATATCAGCAGTATCTAAAAAACCACAAACAACAAGAAAAAATCAAAAAATAATATATACTGATACTCGTGGTCAAATAGTTTTTGTTGATACTCCTGGTGAGAATAAAATTAAAAATAAGTTAGATGAATTTATGTTTTCATCAATAAAAGAATCATTTAAAGGAATTGATCTCATTTTATTGATAGTTGATATTAATTCAACTCAAGACTATAATAATATAGTAAAATTATTAAAAAATACTATAGTGAATATTTTCTTAGTATTAAACAAAATTGATACGCAAAATGAGAAAGAAGTAAAAATTGATCCAATTATTAATACATTAACAATACAAAAAAAATTTAAAATTTCTGCTTTAAAAAAAGATGGAATAAAAGAATTAATTGATTCTATATTTGAGTATTTACCTTTTGGAGAATATTATTATCCAATTGATGATATAACCGATTTTCCATTAAAAAAAATTGTTGCAGAGAAAATTAGACAACAAGCACTATATAAATTGGATAAAGAGATACCACATGGTATTGCTGTATTAATAGAAAAGATGAAAAAAGATAAAAATAATTGCTGGCAAATAGAAGCAGTTATTTATTGTGAAAAAGAATCTCATAAAAAAATAATAATAGGAAAAAATGCTCAAACTATCAAAAGTATTGGAATTGGAGCAAGAATAGATATAGAAAAGTTTTTAAATGAAAAAGTTAATTTAAAAACATTTGTTTCCATAAAAAAAGATTGGAGAGGAGAAAGCATATTACTTGCAAACTTCGGTTATAAAAACTAAAGGATTTATTATAAAAGAAAAAAATAGTAAAGAATATGATAAAATACTCACAATGCTTACTCCCCAATTTGGTAAAATAAATATATGGGCAAATGGAGTAAGAAAACCTACATCACATAATATTGGTAAAGTAAGACTTTTTACTTTTGGAAATTTTGAATTAAAAGAATCTAAATACGGTTACACTTTAAGCTTTATCGACCCTATTGAACAATTTAATAATTTAGTTGAAAATGAAACAAAATTATATTTGTCTTTTTATTTTTTAGAAGTTGTTGATTATCTTACTTTTGAGAATATTAATGCAGAAGAATATATAAAATTATTATATTACTCTTTTAAAGCATTATTAAATGAAAAAATTGATGATTCTTTAGTACGTAGTATATTTGAATTAAAAGTATTATATATTAATGGAACATATTCTTCATATGATAATAATAATGAAAAAGACTATTTAAAAAAAACTTGGAATTATGTTCTTTATACTAATATTGAAAAGCTATATAGTTTTGTATTAAATAAAGAATTATTGGAAGTATTTATAGAAAGAGTTAGAAAAGAATTTCATAAAAACATAGATAAAAAATTTAACACAGAAAAATATATATAAAAGGAGAAAATAATGAGAGAGAATTATTCAATGGAAAAAATAGTAGCACTATGTAAAAGTAGAGGATTTTTATTTCCTGGCTCAGAAATATATGGAGGATTAGCTAATTCGTGGGACTATGGGAATTTAGGTGTAGAATTTAAAAATAATATAAAAAAAGCTTGGTGGTTGAAATTTGTTCAAGAGTCAAAATATAATGTAGGATTAGATGCTGCTATAATTATGAACCCACAAACATGGATTGCTTCAGGTCATTTATCTTCTTTCTCGGATCCTCTTATGGATTGTAAAGAATGTAAAGAGAGATTTAGAGCAGATAAAATGATAGAAAATTTTGTAAAAGAAAGTAATATTGAATTAAAAACTTCTATTGATGGATGGACAAAAGAAGAAATGATTAAATTTATAGATGAAAATAATATCACATGCCCATCATGCGGTAAACATAATTTTACTGATATAAGACAGTTTAATTTAATGTTTAAGACATTTCAAGGAGTTACAGAAGATGCAAAAAATACTGTATATTTACGCCCAGAAACAGCACAAGGAATATTTGTAAATTTTAAAAATGTTCAAAGGACTTCGAGAAAGAAAATTCCCTTTGGAATAGCTCAAATAGGTAAATCTTTTAGAAATGAAATTACACCAGGAAATTTTATTTTTAGAATAAGAGAATTTGAACAGATGGAGCTTGAATTCTTTTGTAAAAGTGGTACTGACCTAGAATGGTTTGATTATTGGAGAAATTATTGTTCACAATTTTTATATAATCTTAATATGCCTAAAGATATGCTTAGATTAAGAGATCATGACAAAGAAGAGTTATCTTTTTATTCTAAAGCAACTACAGATATAGAATTTTTGTTTCCTTTTGGCTGGGGAGAATTGTGGGGGATAGCAGACAGAACAGATTATGATTTATCTCAACATATGAAAGTATCGGGTCAAGATTTAAGTTATTTTGATGATGAAACAAATGAAAAATATATTCCATATGTTATAGAACCATCTCTTGGTGCTGATCGTGTTTCGCTTGCTTTTTTATGTGCTGCTTATGATGAAGAAGAAATTGGAGATGGAGACACAAGAATAGTACTCCATTTGCATCCATATTTAGCACCAATAAAAATTGCAATTTTGCCATTATCTAAAAAATTAAATGAGGAATCAGAAAAAATATATGAAGAATTATCAAAATATTATATGTGTGATTTTGATGATAGAGGAAATATTGGAAAAAGATATAGAAGACAAGATGAAATAGGAACTCCATATTGTATAACATATGATTTTGATTCTGATAATGATAAAAAAGTTACAGTAAGAGAAAGAGATACAATGAAACAAGTAAGAATTAATATTTGTGATTTAAAAAATTATTTTGAAGATAAATTTATATTTTAATTAAATATTTTAAATAGATTATCTTTTATTTATTGCTTTGTGTATTCCAATATAACGAATATTTTCTGAAAAAGTTTTTTTAATAATATTATATGCATTTTTTGCGTCTGTTTCAATATCAAATAAACCATATACTGATGAACCAGATCCTGACATCAATGATACTTTTGCTTTACATTTAATTAATTGAAGTTTAATATCCTCTATTAGAGGATATTTTTTTATTGTTATTTTCTCTAAATCATTTGTATAAATATTTTTTGAATTTATATTATTATTATTTATTAAATCATATTCTTCAAATATAGTTTTTGTAGAAATATAAATATTAGGAGTAATAAGTAAGATATATTCATTTAATAACCCATTAGCTTCAGTTAATTTCTCTCCTATTCCCTCACATTTCATACAGCCGCCTTTAATAAAAAAAGGGACATCTGCTCCAAGACTAGTTGCTATTGATATTAATGAATCATTTGATAAATTGAGAGAAAAAAGTTTATTTATTTGTATTATAGTATTAGCACAATCGCTTGATCCACCACCTAAACCAGCAGATATAGGAATATTTTTTTTCAATAAAAAACTTAATGATTCAAATGGAAGATTATATTTTTGGCACATTAATCTTGCTGCTTTTATAACAAGATTATTGTCTTTTAGTGATTTACAGGTTTTTTTATTTTGTTTATTTTTTACTTTAGTAATTATTAATTCATCAAAAAGATCTATTTCTTGCATAATCATATCTAAAGAATGATAACCATCACTTCTTTTAGAAATAATATTTAGTTTTAAATTTATTTTTGCGTATGCTTTCATATACTGTTTTTTGCATCTTTAAAAAAACTAATAATTATTAATATAATCACTATTCCTATTGGAAAAGCAGAAATTATAGAAACTGCTTGAAGATTTGCCATAGAAGAATCAGAAAAAATAAGTGCTATAGGAAAAAGAATAAGTAAAATTGCCCAAAAAAGTTTAATTTTTATACTTGGTATTTCATTTGAATAAATATTTTTATATGAATAATATGATGCAACAAGAGAAATAGAATCAAATGATGTTGCATAAAAGCATAGCATAGAAAAAAATAAAATAATATATGATAATTTAGGAAATGGTAAAGTAGACAAAGCAGACATAATTGCATAATATAAATCATTTGTATTACGATATATTTCTTCTAAATTAACTATATTATCTAATTGTAAAGAAATAGTAAAATTTGATAATACTATAAAAGAAATAAAAGTACTTAATAATCCAAAAGTATATCCACCAAGTATTGTTTGTTTTATAGTTCTTCCTTTTGATATTTGCCCAATGAAAAATGGTGCAGCAACACACCATACCATCCAATATGCCCAATAAAAGGAAGTATAGTTTTGTGGAAAAGAATTATTTCTTATAGAATCTACATATGTATACATTGGAATAATTTCTTTTATTAAATTAAGGATAGATAAAAATCCCATTTTAATTATATATAATTCTTTATTTGAGCCAATAAATATATATAATAAAAATATAATAAATATGTACATACAAATTTTAGATAAAAGATTTATTCCTTTTAACCCATGTAGTAATGAAGTAATATAAATAGCACATACAAATAATAATAAAATAATAGTAATATATTTTGAACTAGGAATATTTAATAATGTTGAAATGATATTAGTCATAAGAGGCGTTGCCAGAGAGAAAGTTGTGGCACAACCAGCAATTAAAGCAAAAATTGCTAATGTATCAATTATTTTTCCTAATACTCCATCAATTTTTTTACCAAAAAGAGGTCTAACTGCCTCGGAGAATCTTTGACGATTTCTATTTTTACAATGAATCATAAAACCAAAGCATGATGCAAGAACTAAATAAAATGACCATGGTGTAAACCCCCAATGAAATAATGAGTATGTAATGGATGTAAGGTAAATATCTTGAAAATTATTTATATATGATTCATTTATATATAATAACCATTCAGATAAGGAATAGAATAATATATCTGCTGCAAGACCAGCACAGAACATCATTCCGCCCCATTGCAAGAAAGAATACTCTGGTTTATCATTTTTTGATCCAAGTTTAATTTTACCATATTTTGAAAAAGCCATATATATTGAAATAATAAAAGTTAAAATCCCAAAAATTAAATAGTATAAGGAGCAAGTATCACCAAAGAAAAATCTAACATTAGTTAAAATAGTATTAGAATTATTAGGATATATTATAAAAAAAATGCATAATAATACTATAAGAATTGCTGGAAAAATAGTAATGAATTTATCTATTTTTTTGTTTTCTTCAATGTTCATTTTATCTCCATTTTTTATTTATTTTGAACAGTATATCAAATATTATAAGTAAAGTCAAGTATAATAATTATTATATTTTTTACTCAAATTGTTCAATTATGAAATTTTGTTCAATAAATGTGGATAAAGAATATTGACACTTGTATAGCGTTACTATATAATGAAAAAAATAGGAGAATAGTATGCCAACTGAAAAATTTCTTAAATTAAAAAAAAATAAAAAAGACTTAATTTATAGAGGTATAAAAGAATTACTTGCTAAAAAAAATTATACAGATATTTCTGCTTCAGATATTATAGAAGAAATAGGTATATCTAGAGGGTCTTTTTATAGTTATTTTGTTGATAAAAAAGATAGTGTAAAAGCATATATTCTTTATTATGGTTTTATTCAAATAAATCTGTTTAAAGAGCGTATATTGCAAAATAATGGTGATTATTTTAAAGCAATTAGAGAGATGTATTATTATTCTAAAGAAGAAGCAATTAGAACTAATGCTAATTTTATAGTATCTAATTTACAATTTGTTTCTGAAGTAATAGTAGAATTATTAGAGGATGATGATACAGTTTTGTTGGGAATGTCTTATTTTACTGAATGGTGTTTAGAGCATATTCCAAAAGATTATTTTAATGTAAAATGTGATAATGAGCGAATGCATTATATTAATGTATTATCAATAACAGCTGTAATTAATACACTTAGTAATTTTTTTAGATATGAAATATTAAAAAAAGACAATTCTAAAGTAGATTCTTTATTGGATATTCAATTAGAAATCATAAGAAACGGAGCTTAAAATGAGAAAAGAATATAGAAAAAAAGAAACAGAGGAAGCAATAAAAAATAGAATAAAAAGAAAATCTCCAATAGTTATGATTCTTTTTATATTATTAATTGGAATTATAGTTTTTTTTGTTATTAAAAGAGTAATGATGAAAGAGGATATAGAAGTAAAAAATGTCCCAAGAGTAAAAGTAACCAAAATGTATGAGGGAAATATAGAAAAAAAAGCATCAGTTATTGGTGTAATACAACCAGGTTCAACATATTATGTTGTACCAAAAGTATCAGGAGAAATTACAAAAATATATGTAGAAAATGGTGATAATGTAAAAAAAGATGATAAAATATGTGAGATAGATAATTCAAAACAAATAGAAGCACTAAAAATACAATTAGATGCTACAACAAGTGCATATAATAGGATAGTAAAATTATACAATGCTGGTGATGTATCAAAACAAGATTATGAATCAGCTAAAGCACAATATGATGGTGCTAAATTGTCTTATGACACGCAAGTTGAATTTGCAACAGTATTAGCACCAGGAGATGGCATAATAGAGAATAAAAATATGACTGAGAATACAATGGCAAGCCAAGGAACTGTATTATGCTATGTAACTTCGCTTGGTGCAAAAGATATTTCTTTTGGTGTTACAGAAAGAATTATTTCTGGAATTCAAATTGGAGATAATGTAACTATAGAAAAAAACAATAAAGAGTATATAGCTACTATATATGACAAATCAAATTTAATTTCTCAATCGACAGGTTTATTTCCTATAAAAGCTACAATAATTAGTGAAAATAATTTTTCATCTGGTATTACTGCTAAAGTAAATGTTTCTTATTTGAAAAAAGAAAAAATACAAAAAATTACAAGAAACATAGTATATTATGAAAATGAAAAACCATATGTTTTTATTGTTAATGATGAAAATAAAATAAAAAAAGTATTTATTGAAACAGGAATTGAGAATGATACAGAAATAGAAATTATTTCTGGAATAAATAAAAATGATAGATTACTTTTAACTTGGTCAAGCGATATTCAAAATGATATTGATGTAGTGGTTGTGGAATAGGGGCATAATATGAAAATAACTAAGTATGTATTAAGTAAACCTGTTACTAGTATGCTATTGCTCCTTGCTTTGGTCTTTTTTGGTATTATGACTTTTAGAAATTTCAAACTTGAACTTACTCCAGAAATTTCTATGCCTATGTATGTTGTTGCTACTATTTATCCTGGTGCTTCTCCAGAAGATATTGATAAAAATGTAACTAAAAAAATGGAAAGTGGTGCCGATACACTTACAAATGTTAAAGAAGTAAATTCAATATCTATGGAAAATGTTTCAATGCTAGTAATTCAATATGAGTATGATACGAAAATGGATCAAGCTTATAATGACTTAAAGAAAATGGTAGATGAAGTAGATACAACATTAGATGAGAATTGTCAATCACCATATATAGTTGAAATGGATATTAATGCTATTCCATCCATTAGAATGACAGTAAAAAATACAAAAACTGAAGATATATATAATTATGTAATTAATGAATTTGTTCCAGAGATGGAGAGACTATCTTCTGTTGCTTCAGTATATACTTCAGGTGGAAGAGAAAATTATATTAAAGTTTCTATTAGACCAGAAGAAGTATATAAATACAACTTATCTATGTCTAATATTGCGGATATAATAAAAGCAGCAGATTTTTCGTACCCTGCTGGAACATTAAATGTTGGAGATAGGAAGTTATCAGTTTCTACATCTGTTAAATATAATACTGTTGAAATGTTGAAGTCGATTCCTATTATTACTGGCAATAAAAATACTATATATATGGAAGATATTGCTGATATTTCTGTATCAAAAAAAGATGCTACTAACATAGGAAGATATAATAAAGAAGATGCAATGATTGTTTCTATGGTAAAAAATCAATCTTCAACAGCAGTGTCTATGTCAAACGATATACATAAAACAATCGATAAATTGCGAAAAAATGATCCATCACTTGAAGTAATTGTAGTAGAAGATGATAAAGATAATATTATGGGTTCTTTGACTAATGTTATTCAAACTATGGTTATTGCTATAGTACTATCTATGCTTATTATATTCTTATTCTTTGGAGATATTAAAGCATCACTTATTGTTGGTACATCTATTCCTATTTCTATTATTTCTGCTCTTATACTAATGAGTGTTTTTGGTTTATCATTAAACATTATTACATTATCATCCTTAGTTCTTGGAGTAGGAATGATGGTTGATAATTCTATAGTTATTTTAGAGGCTTGTTTTAGATCGAAAGAAAAGTATAAGGATGCAAAAGACAATACATATAAATTATCAAGAGTAGTATTAGATGCAACACAAACTGTTGGTCTTTCTGTTTTGGGATCTACATTAACTACATGTGTTGTTTTTGCTCCACTTGCAACTATAACAGGTATTTCTGGACAATTTTTTAAACCATTAGGACTAACAATAGTCTTTTGTATGATAGCATCATATATTTCATCTATTACTATAGTACCATTATGTTATGTATTTTTAAATCCAAATGAAAAAGAAAAAGCACCTTTAACAAGAATTATAATAAGTATTCAAGAAACATATAAAGTATTTATTTCAAAACTATTAAAATATAAAAAGACTGTCATTACTTTTTTCTTATTATTATTTTTTGGCTCTATTATTCTTGCATTAGGAATTAAAGCAGAATTAGTTCCAAGCCCAGATGCAGGAATGATTAAAATAACTATTGAAACAAAACCATCACTTACTTTATCTTATAGAGATAATATATATAAAGAAATTGAAGATTTTGTTTCAAAAAATGAAAATGTGAATAATTATTTAATTGCATCAGATGCTGGTAGTGGAATGTCTACTGGTTCAACTGATGAAATGACTTTAATAGCATATTTGAGAGATGATAGAAATAAAACCACAAAAGACATTGTTAAACAATGGAAAAAAGAAATGATACAATTTAGCGATTGTTCAATAAGCGTTCAGAGTTATTCTACATCATTTACTTCTAATTTTTCTAATATTAACCAATCTAATTTTGAAACAGTATTACAGTCTATGGATTATGATAAATTAAAAGAAGCAAATGATAATATAATAAATTCATTAATAACTAGAAATGATTTAATTGGTGTTTCATCTTCATTGGATAATGCTGCTCCTTTAATTAAAATATCAGTAGATCCTATTTTAGCTGCCAGTGAAGGCTTTACACCTGCACAAATTGGAGCATCTATTAATCAAATTATTTCAGGAATAGAAATTAAAGATATGGATGCAGATAATCAAAGTTTAACTATTACACTTGAATATCCCAAAGATGAATATAATAATTTAGAAAAAGTAGAAAGCATTATTTTATCATCAAAAAACAATTCAAAAATCTTATTAAAAGATATTGCAAATATAACTTATGCTAATTCACCTTTATCTATTTCAAAACAAGATAAATATTACCAATCAAATATTACAGCTTCCTTTAGAGAAAATGCTAATGAAAATACTAAACAATTAGCTTTGGATGAAAATGTAAAACCATTTTTGAACAGTGATGTTTTAATTGCTAATAATTCTTATGATGAAATGTTAAACGAAGAATTATCAGGATTAATATCTGCTGTTATAATAGCAATATTTTTAGTATTTATAGTAATGGCTATGCAATTTGAATCAATTAAATATTCATTTATGGTAATGTTTACTGTATTATTTTCTTTTATAGGATCAATTTTTATGCTTTGGATAACAAATGTAAAATTATCTATTCCAGCACTTTTAGGTTTTATGATGTTAATTGGAACTTCTGTTAATAATGGAATACTATATGTTGATTCTGTAAACCAATTAAAAGAGGAAGTTACTACAGAAGAAGCAATTGTACAATCAGGAGCACTTAGATATAGACCTATATTGATGACCATTCTTACTACAATCATATCAATGGTACCTATGTCTTTTGCTTATGGAAGATCTGGAGAAATAATGCAAGGTTTAGCTTTAGTAAATGTTGGTGGTTTAATTACATCTACAATTACAGCATTATATTTTCTTCCAATTTTATACTCTTTTATGAGTAAACATAGTAAAATTTCAAGATTTGATAATATGAAAAAAATAGCAGAAGCTGCTTGGGCCGAGGTAGAAAGTGACCATACAACCAAGTTGGAGAAAAATAGATGGGAATAATAAAAAATAAATTAATAATTTTATTTATAATTATTTTTTCTACTATTTCTTTTGCAAATGATTCTTCATTTATTCATCCATATAGAACAACCGAAGAATGGGAAAAATTGAATGATGATTATATTGAATTTAATGAAATAGAAGATTTAGTTCATGAGTATAATCCAATTGTAAAAAATAATTGGAATAAATATGAATATGGTAAAACTAATGATGATATTTCACAAAATTATTATGATTCTGCAGATAGTTTATTTTCAATGGCACAATCATTAATTCAAAATGATACTACTAAAGCACAAGGTACAATGATGGAAGCACAAGCTTATGGAATGCAAATGTCAGCAGAAAACAATTTAAATGATTCAGAAATAAACCGATATACTTATGAAAAAGCAGAAAAAGAAAAAGTATTATTTGTAAAACAAACTTATGTAAATTATTTATATCAATATTTAGATTATGAAATAGCAAAAGAAAAAACTAAAGATGGAAAGAACTCTTTAGAAAGCGCTAACCGCTCTTTCAATTTTGGTGCTTTAACTAAAGTAGAATTATTATCAAAAGAAAAAGAATTATTATTACTTGAGAGTGCTGAATTAAGTGCAAAAAATAACTATGAAAATACAAGAAAGACTTTACTAATTGAATTAGGGAAAGACCCATCAAAAGATATTCAATTTGAACCTTTAAAATTTATTGAAGATATTGATATTTTGACAATAAATTTAGAAAATGATATTCTACTTGCAACAAATAACAATTTTCAATTAAAAATATATTACAAAAAGAAAATTAATGCGACAACTACAGAGCTAGTAAAAGAACAAGAAAATAATTATAATGCTTCTTTACAATATATTTATAATGATATAATTAGTAAATATAATACTATTATTAATCAACAAAAAATCATTAATGCAAAATTTTCTGAGTACAATTCACTTTTATTATCTTTTCAAAAAGAACAAAAAGAATATTACGATGGCAGACTAAGTTTACGCAATTTGGAAAAATCTTTATCAAATTTGAATATTTCACTTTTTGAATATATGAAATCAAAGTATACTCTTATAGATAATTATTTATCTTATCAAGCTGCAATTCAAGGAATAGCAGCTACAGTATAATTTTATGAAAAAAAAAGTAAATATTAAAAATAAAATATTATTTTTTACAATAACAATATTATTTTCATATATTACTTGTTTTTCAAATTCATTTTCACCATCTTCTGGTGATATAGATTTGAAATATTTAAAAAATCATACAAAAGAAGAATGGAATTTATTAATTGATAATGATTTATATTTTGATGAAATAAATGATAGATTAGAATATTTTTCTCCTACTTTTAAAAATTATTACAATAATGCATACAATACAGGATATGCTTCTTTGCTTGCAAATGGAGTAGATGAAATAACAATAAATGGATTTAAAGATACTGTAGAAACATTAAATATTTCAATTTTACTTATTAGAAAAGTGTACCCTCCAGACCAAGCAGAAATTTTAGTTGCTCCTTTACTAATTCAAAAAAAAGCACTAAATAAAAATATATCTCAAATGATAAAAGTAAATAATTATTTATATAATATGATAGATAATAATATTCAAATAGGATATATCAAAAATGTTTTAGCTAAAAGTATGGAAACCGCTTATGTATCATATATGCAATTATTGATATATAAAAACATGCTATCAAAACAAGTAGAATTGTATGATAGGATTTATAAGATAAATATTACTAATAAACAAATTGGTTTGTCAACTGACTATGATATTAACAATGCTTATGCTAATTATTTAACAAGTATTTCGACTTTAGATCAAATAAATAAACAGACATATTCTGTAAAAAAACAAATAATACTTACATTGGGGTTCGATTTAGAAAAAGTTGATTTAATTAATTTTTTTGAACCAGATATTGATATAAATTATTTATTATCAATAGATAAAGATTCGGATTTTGAAAGTGCATATAATTCTAATATTACATATAGGTCATATACAAAAAGCTCTTTTAAAGGGAAGGGTGAAACTGGCTTAATACAATTAGAAGAAATGCGTAATTATTTAAAAGAAAAAATTAAAATTAAAATTGATGAACTATATTATAATATTGAATCAAAGCATAAGGAATATGATGCTTCTATTGTTGGGATGCAAGTTTATCAAATTAATTTTAATTCATATTTATTAAAAAAAGATAATGGATTATTATCTGTTTCAAATGATTTAGCTTTGTCATTACAATTAATAAATGAAGAATTAAATATTTATGTAGCAAAATACAATTTTATTCAAGCTTTATCTACATATAAATATGCAACTTTAGGTGTTATAGATATAGATTAATTGTAATCATATTAGAATATTTTATAAATTAATAGTTCAACAAATACTTCTTGTATTTTTATTTAAATTCAATTATACTTGTATTAATTTAATAAAAATATTGGAGGTTTTTTAATGGCACAAAAGAATACAAAAGAACAAGTTGTATTAAAAACAGACAAAGCAGGAAAACTTAAAGCACTAGATTCTGCTTTATCTCAAATAGAAAAAGATTTTGGAAAAGGCTCTATAATGAAATTAGGAGAAAGTAGTATCAATTTTAATATAGAATCAATTCCAACTGGCTCACTATCTTTAGATATTGCACTTGGAATTGGTGGAATTCCAAAGGGAAGAATAGTAGAAATATATGGTCCAGAATCATCTGGAAAAACTACTGTTACACTTCATATGGTTGCAGAAGTTCAAAAAAGAGATGGAATAGCTGCATTTATAGATGCAGAACATGCCCTAGATCCTGCTTATGCAAAAAATATAGGTGTAGATATTGATAATTTATATATTTCTCAACCAGATTCTGGAGAACAAGCATTAGAAATATTGGAAACAATGGTTAGATCTGGTGCATTAGATATAGTTGTAGTAGATTCTGTTGCAGCTTTGGTACCTCGTGCTGAGATTGATGGAGATATGGGTGATGCAACTATGGGTGCTCAAGCAAGGCTTATGTCGCAAGCTATGCGTAAATTAACAGCAATAGTATCAAAATCTAATTGTACAGTAGTATTTATTAATCAATTAAGACAAAAACTAGGAATAATGTTTGGTAATCCAGAGACTACAACTGGTGGAAATGCTTTAAAATTTTATTCATCAGTGAGACTTGATGTTCGTAAAATTGAAGCATTAAAATCAAATGGTGAAATAACAGGAAACCATGTAAGAATTAAAGTAGTAAAAAACAAAGTAGCACCACCATTTAAAGAAGCTGAATTTGATATTATGTTTGGTGAGGGGATATCTAGAGAGGGAGATTTAATAGATATTGCTACAAAATGTGAAATAATAGAAAAAACAGGAGCCTGGTTCACTTATAATAAAGAAAAAATAGGTCAAGGAAGAGAGAATGCAAAATTATATTTAAAAGAACACGAAAATGTTGCAAATGAAGTAGAACAAAAAGTAAGAGAAAAATTCAAAAAAGAGCAAGAAGAAGCAAAAGCAAAATATAATTCAAATGAAAAAATATCTGATATAAATGAAGGCTTAATTGATGATTCAGAATGATTATGAAAGATTAAGAAATAGATGTTTATACTTAATTGCAAAAATGCCAAGGACAGAAAAAGATTTAAGAAAAAAAATTGAATATGGTAAATACAAATATTCAAAAGAAGTAATAGACCAAGTTATTAATAATTTAAAAGAATATAATTATATCGATGATTATGCTTATACAAAAAGATTTATAGAATTAAATATTAAAAATAATTCTAAAAAAATTTTAGAACAAAAATTATTTATAAAAGGCGTAAATCAAAATATTATTAAAGAATTATTATTTGAAATTGATGAAGAAGAAGAGATAAATGTATGC